>VBHW01000086.1:0-11541 GCA_005881055.1 Chloroflexota bacterium | reverse complement strand
CGGCGCCCTCGTGCTCGCGCCATGGCTCGCGAGGGACTGGCTGACCTTCGGCAGCCCACTGCCCGGCCAGGCGGCGACGAACGCCCTCTCGGTGAGCGGCTTCGACATCTTCGCGTACGAGCAGCCGCCGACCCTCGCGCGCTACCTCGCCCAGGGCCCCGGGTGGCTCGTCTCGTCGCGGCTCGACGGCCTCGCCCACAACCTGTTCTCGGTGCTCCTCATCCCGAGCGTGCCGGTCGGCATCGTCGGGCTGCTCGCGCTGCCCTGGACGGGCACGGCCCGCACCCTTCGCCCGCTCCTGCTCCTGTCGGTCCTGACGTTCGTCGCAACGACGATCCTGTTCCCGGTCGCCACGACGTGGGGAACCTTCCTCCACGCCGCCGGGCCGGTCTTCGTCCTCCTCATCGTCAGCTGCCTGCTCGTCCTCGACCGGTTCATCGCGTGGGTCGGCGTCCGGCGGGCCTGGACGCGGCCGGTGGCCTGGCTCGGCCCGGCCCTGACCCTGTTCATGGCGACGCTCTTCAGCGTCGGGATCCTCGGGTATGCATCGCAGGCGCGCCAGGTCGAGGAACGCTACGAGGCCCTCGGGCCTGCTCTCGCGGCGGCCGGCCTGGGCAACCTCGCGACGCCCGTCATCAGCGACTTCCCCATCTGGTACGCGGAGGGGATGCACCATGCGGCCCTCGCGCTCCCCGACGAGCCGCCGTCGTCCGTGCTCGCGCTCGCCCGCCGCTTCGGGGCGCAGCTCCTCGTCATCAGCAAGCCGGACCACGGCCAGTGGCCCGCGGTCATCGACCGAGGCGGACCGTCTGCCGGCTGCTTCCACGAGCTCGCCCTGCCCAGCCCGAGCGATGCGGGCGATGCCGCCACGCTCCAGGGGACGCGCGTCTTCACCATCGCACTGGTAGGCTGCCCGTGAGCGCGACCGGTCGACCCCACGAGGGGGGCCCGTATACTCCGAGGCCGATGGACACTGCCCGACAACCGTCCGTGGGGCGCGACGGGAGCTTCGACGGGCTTCACGCCGAGGCGAAGGCGGCGTTGGGCTACTCGGCGAACACCCTGCGCGCCATCAGGGATCGCTACCGCGAGGCCTTCCACGAGGAGCACTCGCAGGGGCAGGCCCTGCGCGAGGAGCTCGACGCCCTCGAGCGCCGCTCGGGCCTGTCGATGGCCGGAGCCGCGTCTGGTGAGCAACCGGACGCGGCGCAGTCCGCCGTCGACGACGTGCGGATCAGGGCATTGCGCGGCCAGGTCCAGGAGCTGGCGACGGACCTCAACCTGCACGAGACCGAGCTCTCGAAGCTCGACCTCGCCCACCGCAGCCTGGAAAGCGCATGGCTGTTCCTCGAGCGCGGCGACGTGAGCCTGCTCTCGGACGCGGATGCCGTCCTGCCCGCCGACGTCCAGATGCGGATCGTCGAGGCCGGCGAGGCAGAGCGGTCGCGCCTCGCCCAGGAGATCCACGACGGGCCGGCGCAGGCGCTCACGAACGCGATCTTCCAGGTCGAGTACATCGACCGCGTCATGGACCAGGACGTGCGGGTGGCGCATACCGAGATGCGCTTCCTCCGCGACCTCCTGCGCCGCGAGCTCGGGGACATGCGCAGCTTCATCACCCAGCTGCGGCCCCCGCTGCTCGAGCAGCTCGGTCTCGACGGGGCCATCGCCGACACGGTCGACACGATGAAGACCCTCACGGGCCTGCCGATCGACGTCGCCCTGGAGGCGCCGAGCGACCGGCTCGCCGAGGCCGAGCAGACGGTGGTGCTGCGCATCGTCCAGGAAGCCCTGCAGAATGTGCGCAAGCACGCGGCGGCCAGCCGCATGACCGTCTCGAGCCGGATGGCCGGAACTGACTGGGTCCTGGAGGTGCGCGACGATGGCCGGGGGTTCGATGCCGGAGCGGTGGCGGCGCGCGGCAGGCGCAACTTCGGGCTCCAGTTCATGCGAGAGCGAGCCGAGCTGATCGGCGCCCGATTCGAGGTTCGGTCGCGCCCCGCCGGGGGCACGGTCGTGGTGCTGTCGATCCCGACGGGAGAGGAGAGCAGATGAGCGCGATGGACTACAACGGGCCGGACCGGCGGCGCGGGGGACCCGATCGACGCCAGCTCGGCGAGAAGACGAAGATCCTCATCGTCGACGACCACGCGCTGTTCAGGGTGGGCATCCACAACATCCTGGACAAGGAGTCGGACTTCGAGGTCGTCGGTGAGGCGGATGACAGCCGGAGCGCCTTCGACCTCTCGGTGGAGACCTCGCCCGACATCATCCTCATGGACCTCTCCCTGCCGTCCCCGGGCGGGATCGAGACCACGCAGCGGATCAAGCGCGAGCTGCCATCGGCCGGGATCATCGTCCTCGCGGTCAGCGAGGACGAGGACGCGCTCTTCGATGCGATCAAGGCCGGCGCCGCCGCCTTCATCCTCAAGGACGTCGGGCCGGACGACCTCGTCACGATCATCCGCCGCGTGTTCCTCGGCGAGTACCTCATCAACGACAAGGTGTTCGCGAAGCCTGCCGTCGCGAGCCGGGTCCTCAAGGAGTTCCGCGAGCTCGCCGTGTACGGCCAGGAGGCCGCGCCGATCTTCGCCCCGCTCAGCCCTCGCGAGGTGGAGATCCTCGACAACATCGCGCAGGGCATGACGAACAAGCAGGTCGCCTACGCGCTCTCCATCAGCGAGCAGACCGTGAAGAACCACATGAGCTCGATCCTGCGCAAGCTCTCCGTGAACGACCGGACCCAGGCGGTCGTGTACGCGATGCGGCAGGGCTGGATCCGGATGCCGGAGGACTGATCAGGCTCACCGAACCCGGGGGCCGATCGCACGTGCGGCCTCCCGCGGTGCCACCCGACCGAACCGGCGACAGATGAACGAGACCGCGACCCCGCCGCCCGCCCCCGCCTCCGTGGCCGACCTGGCCGAGCGGACGGCACGCCAGGCCGAGACCATGGACCAGGAGCTGGCCGAGATCGACCTGCTCGTCCAGCAGGCGCGGACCGAGGCGAGCCGCCACGAGGCGAAACGCGCACAGGTGGCCGACCGGCTGGCGACGGCCCATGCCGCCGGCGCCGGAGACCCCGTCGAGCAGCTGGACCTCTCCGGCCAGCTCGTCACGCTCACGAAGCGCGCCGTGCTCATGGAGGCGCAGGTCGAGGTCCTCGAGGGCAAGGCAAAAGTGCTCCGCCGCTACCGGGATGTCGTCGGCGAGCTCGCGTCGAGCCTCGCCGCGGCAGTGCCGGGGAGTGCCGCCGGCGGCCCGGGCGGGTCCGCCGGTCACGGCGACGGCCCGCCGACGGTCTCACGCATCGTCCTCAGCGCCCAGGAGGACCTCCGCCGCGAGATCGCGCGCGCGATGCACGACGGACCGGCTCAGAGCCTCACGAACATCGTCCTCCAGGCGCAGATCGTCGAGCGCCTCGTCGCAAACGACCCGGAGCAGGCGCGTGGCGAAATCCAGCAACTCGTGTCGATGGTCCAGAGCACGCTCGACGCGACGAAGACGTTCATCTTCGACGTCCGCCCGATGGTCCTCGACGATCTCGGTCTCGTGCCCACGCTCCGGCGCGCCGTGCGCGAGCGCGGCAGGCGGTCGGAGCTGCCCGTCGAGTTCGAGTCGCTCGGGCCGGACCAGCGCCTGCCGATGGAGATCGAGAGCGGCCTCTTCCGGATCCTCGACGAGGCGCTCGTCGGCTTCCTCTCGGTGGGCCCGGATCGCGTCGGGATCACGCTCGACTGGGGCGACCAGCTCGAGGCCAGCGTCGCCGCCGAGCGCGCGCCGGCGGTCATCCCCAACCTCGACGACGAACCCGCGCCGGCGCAGGGGGCCAAGGGCAAGGGCAAGAGCAAGGACGAGGAGCTGCCGCCGGCCCTCAGGGCGATGATCGAGGAGCGCCGGTCGGCGCATGCCGCCACCGTCGAGGCCGCCCACCAGGCCGCCATCGTCGCGCTGCCGTCGACCGCCTGGCGCGAGATCCAGGACCGGGCGACGACGCTCGGGATCGCCGCGGACCTGCGGACCGGGTTGGCGACCGGGCCGAATCCGGGGGACCCGGTACGGACCGAGCTGCGGCTCACGACCGAGATCGCCGACCTGCCCGAGACCGGCTGAGTCGGCTGGCTACGGGCCGATGCTCGCCGGCCTTCTCGCGGCCCTCGGGCAGGGACGGAGCAAGAACGCCCCCCGGTTGACGACGGCCGCGACCCCCGCCGGGAGCCGCGGCCAGGGCATCGTCGAGTACAGCATCATCCTCAGCCTCATGGTGGTCGTCGCCGGGGTCATCCTCATCGCCTTCGGCGGAGCGCTCGCGGACGTCCTCTCGGTCATCGGATCGGCCATCGACAGCGCCACCTGAAGGCGGACCGGAAGCGGGTCCGGTGCGCACGAACCAGTACCATCTCGCTAGTGGTGTTCCGCACGATCCAGCGCCATAGTGGCCGGGCCCTCATCCGGGGGACCAGAACTCATCCAGGAGGCCAACCGAATGGCGCTCATCCAGACGCTCCTCGCCTCGCTTCGCCGGGACGAGGAAGGCCAGGGTCTCGCGGAGTACGCGCTGATCCTCGCCCTCATCGCGATCGTCGCGATCATCGCCCTCATCTTCCTGGGCGGCCGCGTCAGCCAGATCCTCAGCAACGTCGGCAACTCCGTCTAGTCGCGCGAACCTGATCGAAGCGGCCGTCCGGGTCCCCATGGGTCCGGACGGCCGCCTCGTGTTCCAGGGAGTTGCCCTTTCCACATTGGGAAGGAGCCGCCCGTGTCTTTCGCACGCGCCCTGCTCGCGCCGCTCAGGCGGAGCGAGCGCGGCCAGGGTCTCACTGAATATGCACTCATCCTCACGCTCATCGTCATCGTCGCGATCGTTGCCCTCGTGTTCATCGGGGGCAAGGTGAGCTCAGTCCTCAGCGACGTCGGCAACTCCGTCTAGCGTCGCCAGAGCGATCGACCGACCGCCCGGGATCACCCGGGCGGTCTTCGTTTGCCCAGGTTCATCAGCGGAACGACGCCGCGCCGTCGCTCGAGTGGCGTCTGCGCGCACCGCTCCGTGCGGGCGCACTCTTGACAGTCCGCCGGTCGTTCCCTAGTGTGGCGCGGCCATTGGGCACCCGGGAGCTCATGGGTTCGAGTGGACTCCGTCTCCCGGCAGCTTCCGCCCGCATGACGGAGCGGAGGACTCTTCGAGGAAAGGAGGTCCCCGAATCCATGTCGTATCTCACCGCTCTCATCGCATCTTCCGTCGTGACGAGGACGGCCAGGGTCTCGCCGAATACGCGCTGATCCTCGCCCTCATCGCCATCGTGGCGATCATCGCCCTCATCTTCCAGGGCGGCCGCGTCAGCCAGATCCTCAGCAACGTCGGAAACTCAGTCTAGCACGGCGACGACCTGATGCATGGCCGCCCGGCCTCTGGTCCGGGCGGCCATCTCGTTGTCGACCAGGCGAAGGAGCTGCCCGTGTCGTTCGTTCGAGCGTCCCTGGCCGCGCTGCGCCGTGCGCAGGACGGCCAGGGCCTCACCGAGTACGCATTGATCCTCACCCTCATCGCCATCGTGGCGATCATCGCCCTGGTCTTCCTGGGCGGTAAGGTCAGCCAGGTCCTGAGCGACGTCGGACACTCCGTCTGAGGCCGGCGTCTGACCGCTTCCCGCCGGCCGCCCCGCGGCCGGCGGGGAGGGTCCATCTCAGCCCCGGCGAGCGGTCCCGGAGACCCCGTCCGGCCATGTCCTGACGACAGCGGCCAGTGCGCCCAATTGCGTCCGTCCGCGCACGACGGATGGCCCGTTTCCCGCCAATTCTTCCTAACGGTCCTAGCCCTTTGGTATAGTCGCGCCGCCTTTGGGCGGTGCTACAGTGGTGCCACCTGTCACACGGCTGGGGAGAACACTTTGAAGCGGTCGAACCGTCTCGTGCTGCTCATCGGCGCGCTGCTCGCGGTCGTTGCTTTCGTCGGTATCGTCCTGCTCCTGGGACAGCCGAGTGGCGGCGGTGGCGGATCACAGCCCACACCGCCGACCACCGTGCACGTCGTCAAGGCGAAGGTCGCGATCCCGGCGGGGACGATCGTCACGCAGGACATGCTCGATGCCACCGGCGAGCTCCCGATCGGGGCGGCCCAGAATGCGTTCCAGGACCCGGGGCTCGTCATCAGCAAGACGATCCGCAAGGATGCCCAGCCGGGGACGATCCTCACGTTCGACTACTTCATCGACACCGGCCAGACGAGCAACGTCACGGACGGCCTCCCGCTCGGCCTGCGCGCCATGGCGATCCAGGTCGACCAGGTGACGGGCGTCGGGACCCTCATCCACACCGGTGACAAGGTCGACCTCGTCATCGGCCTGAAGATCCAGACCACCGTCTTCGACCCGGCCGACAAGACCAAGACGAAGATCCTCAAGGTCGGCGATCCGGCCCCCAGCGTGAAGATGATCATCCAGAACCTGCGCGTGCTGGGCACGCTCCTGCCGCCGCCCACGGCGCAGGCGCAGCAGCAACAGCAGCAGCCGGGTGCGTCGCCCTCGCCGGGCGTCCAGCAGCAGCCCGCGACCACGCTCAACGGCCAGCAGGAGATCGTCGTGGTGGCGGTCACCGCGAACCAGGCGGAGGCGATCCGCTACGCGCAGCTCTACACCGACCCGATGGCCCTCGTCCTGCGCTCCCCCAAGGACTACGTCGCCGTTGACGCGAGCGGAAGCCCCATCGTCAGCGCAAGCCCGGTCGTCCCGCCCTTCGAGCAGACCGACGGGATGGTCCTCCGCATCCTTGTCGACAAGTACGGCGTCCTGCCTCCGAACCTCCTGGTCGGCTCCTCGAAGTAGGGGCCGACCGGTCTGGATCGGCGGCTAGCTCCCGGCCGGCCCGCGAACGACGCGGGCCGGACGCTCTCCCATCGCAGCACCACCAACACGAGCAGCATGGCCGACCAGATCAGAGTCCTCATCGTCGACGACATCCCGGAGACGCGCGACCACCTGGCGAAGCTCCTCGGCTTCGAGAGCGACATCGAGGTGGTCGGCTCGGCGGCCTCTGGCGCGGAAGCGCTCGAGACCGCGACGCGTCTCGTGCCGGACGTCGTCCTCATGGACATCAACATGCCGGACATGGACGGCATCACCGCCAC
Organism: Chloroflexota bacterium; assembly: GCA_005881055.1. Taxonomy (GTDB): domain Bacteria; phylum Chloroflexota; class Limnocylindria; order Limnocylindrales; family CSP1-4; genus C-114. The sequence goes on along the minus strand of VBHW01000086.1, from coordinate 4,418 downwards.
CGAGCGGCTGTCGTCAGCGGTCCCCACCGCCTCCGTCGTCATGATGTCCGTCCAGGGCGAGGCGGACTACCTGCGCCGGTCGATGCTCGCGGGCGCGCGCGAGTTCCTCGTCAAGCCATTCAGCAGCGACGAGCTCACCGCCTCGATCCGGCAGGTGTATGCGCGTGAGCGCGAGAAGGCGAGCCGGATCGTCGTCGCCTCGGTCGGCTCGGCCGCCGCGGCTGCCGCGAGTGCCGCCGATTCCGAGCCCGGCCAGATCGTCGCGGTCTACAGCCCGAAGGGCGGCGTCGGCCGGACGACGGTCGCGGTGAACCTCGCAATCGCGGCATCCACCGAGCTCGGCCGGAAGGTCGTCCTCGTCGACGGGTCGTTCCAGTTCGGCGACGTCGGCGTGCTCCTCAACCTCAACCCGAAGAACAAGTCGATTGCGGACCTCGTGCCCGAGCTCGAGAACGGTGGCGAGCCCGATTCGCTCGACCTGTTCGTCATCAACCACTCGGCGGGCGTGCGCGTCCTCCTCGCGCCGCCGTCGCCCGAGATGGCCGAGCTCATCACGACCGGCGGCGTCAAACGCGTCCTCGAGGGACTGCGGCTGACGCACGACCTCGTCATCGTGGACTGCTCGTCGTACTTCAACGAGACGACGCTCGCGATCCTCGACATGGCCGACGTGATCCTCACGATGCTCACGCTCGAAATCACGAGCATCAAGAACATCCGCCAATTCCTCGAGGTCGCGGACCAGCTCGGCTACGAGCCGGACAAGGTCCGCCTCGTCCTGAACCGGGCGGACTCGACCCTGGGTATCCGCGTGACCGACGTGGAACACTCGATCGGCCGCAAGGTCGACCACTCGATCGTGAGCGACGGGCGGAGCGTGGTGTACGCCCTCAACCGGGGCGTACCCTTCTTCCTCTCGAACCGCGAGGCTCAGGTCTCCCAGGACATCCTCCGGCTGGCGGCATCGATCGCCGGCGAGGCGAGGGAGACGGCCGTCACCGACGACGGCCGGAAGACGGCAAAGAACAAGTCACTGTTCGCATGGCGGTAGCAGTCAGCCCGACAGGGCGACAAGGGGTGTAGGCGATGTCCCTTCTCAAGCGGATCGAGAGCGCCCGACCGGGGACGGGCCCGGCGGCGACACCAGGCCTCCCGGCTGCGCCGGGCGGACCCGGGGTGCCAGCTCCGCCCAGTGGCGGTCCGCCGGTCGCGCCCGCCGCGCGGCTCATGACCTCGGGGCCCGTTCGGGAATCGTTCCGGGACGTCAAGTTCCGCATCCAGAACCGGGTCATCCAGGACCTCGACCCCAAGCTCGACCTGTCCAACCAGGTCGAGGTGCGCCGTCAGATCGAGGAGATCTTCGGCAAGGTCATCGACGAGGAAGGGCTCGCCCTCACCCGCGCCGAGCGCGTCCGGATGCTCGAGCAGATCACGGACGAGATCATCGGCCTCGGGCCGCTCGAGCCGCTCCTCCGCGACGAGAGCATCACCGAAGTCATGGTGAACGGCCCGCGCCAGGTGTACATCGAGCGCTCGGGCAAGCTCGAGCTCACGAACGTCGTCTTCCAGAACGACGACCACGTCATGCGGATCATCGATCGGATCATCGCCCCGATCGGTCGCCGCGTTGACGAGTCGAGCCCGATGGTCGACGCCCGCCTGACGGACGGCTCCCGCGTCAACGCGATCATCCCGCCCCTGTCGCTCGTCGGTCCGGTCATCACGATCCGGAAGTTCTCGGCCAGCCCCTTCACCGTCGACGACCTCATCCGATTCGGGACCGCCACCCCGGAGATGTTCGACTTCCTCAAGGCATGCGTCGAAGCCCGCCTGAACATCTTCGTATCAGGCGGCACCGGTTCCGGCAAGACGACCACGCTCAACGTCCTGTCGTCGTTCATCCCGAACGACGAGCGGATCGTCACGATCGAGGACGCCGCCGAGCTCCAGCTCCGCCAGGAGCACGTCGTCACGCTCGAGTCCCGCCCGCCGAACATCGAGGGCCGGGGCGCCATCCCCATCCGCGAGCTCGTGCGGAACTCCCTGCGCATGCGGCCTGACCGCATCATCGTCGGGGAGTGCCGCTCGGGCGAGGCGCTCGACATGCTCCAGGCCATGAACACGGGCCATGACGGCTCGATGTCCACCGGCCACGCCAACAGCCCGCGCGACATGCTCGCGCGCCTCGAGACGATGGTCCTCATGGCCGGCGTCGACCTGCCGTTGCGGGCCATCCGCGAGCAGATCGCCTCGGCCGTGGACCTCATCGTCCACCAGAGCCGCCTCAAGGACGGGACCCGGAAGATCACGCACATCACCGAGGTCCAGGGCATGGAAGGCGACGTCATCGTCATGCAGGACGTCTTCGTGTTCGAGCAGACGGGCGTCGTCGAGGGCAAGATCCAGGGCCGGCTGAAGCCGACCGGCATCCGTCCGAAGTTCGTGGAGAAGTTCGAGGTGATGGGCATCCATCTCCCGCCGGGCCTCTTCGGGTTCAACTTCTGACGGGGAGGAGGCACGTTCGATGCCACCGTTGACGATCGTCGTCGCCGCAGCCGCGGCCGGCGCGATCCTTCTCATCGCGCTCGGAGTGGCCACGGCAGGCGGCAGCTCCGGGATCAGCACCCGCCTCGAGCGCTACGCCTCGGGCAAGGCCGACGCGCCGAAGGCGGCGACCGGCCAGGGCGGGATCGCCGACCTGCTCGCGCAGAGCGCCGCGCTCGCGAACCTCAACAAGGTCGTCGAGCAGCGCGACTTCGGCGCGAACCTCGCCCGTGAGCTCGCTCGTGCCGACCTCCGCCTGAAGGTGAGCGAGTACCTCGGAATCTGGGCGGCCGTCACGGTGGGCGTCCCGATCGTCATGCTCATCCTGTCGTTCGCGCTGCCGACGCTCGGCAACCCGCTGTTCCTCCTCGTCGGGGGGTTCGTCGGGTTCATGGCCCCGCGCATCTGGCTCGGCCGTCGCAAGGGCAGCCGTCTCAACGCGTTCAACAAGCAGCTGCCGGACACGATCACGCTCATCGCCAACGCCCTGCGGGCCGGCTCGTCGTTCCTCCAGGCAATCGAGCTCGTCGTCCGCGAGTCGCGGCCGCCCGTCTCGACCGAGTTCGCTCGGGTCATCCGTGAGGTGAACCTCGGCCTGCCGTTCGAGCAGGCGCTCGAGAACATGGTCCGCCGCGTCCGATCGGACGACCTCGAGCTCATGGCGACCGCGATCGCGATCCAGCACACGGTCGGCGGCAACCTCGCCGAGATCCTCGACTCGATCGCGTACACGATCCGTGAGCGGATCCGGATCAAGGGCGAGATCCGCACCCTCACCGCCCAGCAGCGGCTGTCCGGCTATGTCGTCGGCTTCCTGCCGATCGCGCTCGCCGGCTTCCTCTTCGTTGCAGCGCCGGGCTTCATGGATCCGATGTTCAAGAACCCGCCGGAGATCCTCGGACTCCCGGCCGGCGTCGTGATCCTCATGTTCGGCGGGCTGATGATGTTCATCGGCTTCATGATCATCCGCCGCATCGTCGACATCGAGGTCTGACCACGATGCCACTTCCAGCGCTCATCGTCGCCCTGGCCGCCGCCGGAGCGATCTTGCTCATCGTCATCGGACTGGCCGGCAACGCGCCGGTCGACCCGGTCCAGGCCCGCCTCACCCAGCTCGGCTCCATGCAGGCGAAGAACCTCGAAGAGCTCGAGCTGCAGATGCCGTTCATCGAGCGGACCCTCCGCCCGTTGGCCTCGCGCCTGTCGGGCACCGTGGCCCGGATCACGAGCGCCTCCTTCGCCGATCGGACGGCGAAGCGCCTCGCCCTCGCCGGGAACCCCGGCGATCTCCGCGTCGCCGACTGGCTCGGCATCAAGGCGATCGGGGCGTTCATCTTCGCCGCGCTGTTCTTCGTCCTCGCCGCGTTCGTGTTCGGCGCCGGCGTCGAGGGCGGCGTGATCATGGGCCTGATCGGCCTCGTGTTCGGCTACATCGCGCCGGAGTTCTGGCTCGGCCGCCGCGTGCGGCGACGCCAGAAGCTGATCCTCCTCATGATCCCCGACTCGCTCGACCTCCTGACGATCTCGGTCCGTGCCGGCCTCGGCTTCGACGCCGCCCTCGGCAAGGTCGTCGAGAAGCTCAAGGGCCCGCTCACGGACGAGTTCCGGCGGGCGCTCGCCGAGGTCCGCGTCGGCAAGGCGCGACGGGACGCGCTGCGCGACATCGTGCCCCGGACCGAGGTCCCGGCACTGACGAACTTCATCGGCGCGATCATCCAGGCCGAGCAGCTCGGCGTCTCGATCAGCAAGGTGCTCCAGGTCCAGTCCGAGCAGCTGCGCATCGAGCGTCGCCAGCGGGCGGAAGAGATGGCCGCGAAGGCGCCGATCAAGATGCTGTTCCCGCTCGTCGGCTGCATCTTCCCGTCGCTCTTCAT
>VBHW01000424.1 GCA_005881055.1 Chloroflexota bacterium | reverse complement strand
GTGTCATATCTCCTGGCGAACAGGAACGGCGCCACGTGGATCGTGGCGACGACGTCGGCCAACTCGGCCGGCTCGATCGAGCTCGCCGCCGGAGCGCCGGTCATGGCGATGGGCGGGTTCTCGGGCGGCGATCCAGCACCCACCCTCGCCCAGCTGCAGGCGTACGTGGCGTCGGGTCAGCTGCGCTACGTGCTCATCGGCGGCGGCGCTGGCGGTGGGCCGGGCGGTGGCCCTCCGGGGTTCGGCGGCGGCGGTCCGAACGGCGGCTCCACGTCGTCGGGCATCGAGGCCTGGGTCACCTCGGTCGGCACCGTCGTCGACTACGGCGGCAGCGCCGGGACGCTCTACGACCTCTCGGGCGCGATGACCGCCGGCGGGTAGCCCATCGGAGCGCAATCCGTGCGTGGCCGTGGACCCGAGCCCTCTTCGGCTCGACCGCGACCACGGGTCCGGCCCGGGGGATGCGTCCCCGGATATGAGGTAGCGAACTCGTTCCTGTCTATCGAACCAACGTGCAGTGGAGGTCCATCTCGATGGACACCATCGATCCCGGGAGCGCATGGGCGCCACCCGATCCACCACCGCGGCAGGGGCAGCTGACCCGTTCGCGGCGCGTCGTCGCGACGGTCCTGCTCGCCTTCGGCCTCATGGCCGCGGGCGGCGTGGCGATCGTCAACGCGGCCAGCCCCGACCCGTCGGCGTCACCGGCGCCGCGGTCGAGCGGTGGGACGTCGGGCGGCACCGCCAGCCCGGCCCCCAACCACAACTGTCCGAACATGCCGGGGTCCACCTCGGGATCCTCCGGCTGACGGACGGTTGATCACGGGCGGCGGCGCGAGCGTCGCGCCGCCGCCCACTCCCAGACCCGTGACCGACGGGAGCGCGTAACCCGCTCGAAAGAATCGCCCGGTCACCCTCTCAGAGCTTTCACAGACGGGGACCGGCAATCTGGTTCCGCTCACGGCCATCCAGGAGGACGTCATGCACCCACAGCCCGTGATCCGACCCGCGGGATCGCGCCGGCGAGCGGCCCTGCTCATTGGCGCCGCGGTGGTCGTCGCGATCCTCGCCGCGGGCGGCTATGCGCTCTGGTACCTGTTCCTCCAGCCGCCCGGTCCCGCACCCGTCGGTGACGCGACGCTCCCGCCGGTGGCGACCGCGGCCGGCGCGTCGTCGCAGCCGCTCGCCTCCGGCCAGATCTCGGGCACGTGGAACGTCGACACCTCGATCGGGTCGTTCGCCGACTTCACGAGCTCGTTCGTCGGCTACCGCGTCCAGGAGCAGCTGGCCTCGATCGGGGCGAACACGGCCGTCGGCCGCACGCCGAACGTCAGTGGCTCCCTGACGATCGACGG
>VBHW01000078.1 GCA_005881055.1 Chloroflexota bacterium | reverse complement strand
ACCGTCCCGCCGGCGGTCACGAGCACGTGGCGGCCGGTGAGGTCGGCCTCGCGCGGCAGTGGCGCCGCCGGCGGTCGCATCGTTGGGTCCGGCGCGCGGATCGGGCGGCCGGAGACGGCCGCGACGACCGCGTCGATGATCGTCGGCAAGGACGCGAGCCGGCCCACGCCCGTCGAGCCCGACGCGAGGGGTCCGGCCTCGGGATCGACGACGGTGTAGCCGAAGTCCTCGCGGAGGCGACGGACATTCGCAGCCGTCGCGGGATGGCTGTACATCTCGCCGTCCATCGCCGGCGCGACGACAACGGGCGCGGCCGTCGCGAGGCAGGTCGCGGTCACGACGTCGCCCGCCAGGCCCGTCGCCATGGCCGCGAGCCAATGGGCCGTCGCCGGCGCCACCACTACCGCGTCGGCGGTGTCGGCCGCGACGATGTGGCCGATCCGGCCGTCCGGCAGGAGCGCGAGGACGTCGTCCTCGACGGTGTGGCGGGTCAGTGCGGCGAGCGTCAGCGGCGCGACGAACCGGGTGGCCGACGGCGAGAGGAGCGCGACGACGTCGGCGCCCTCGGCCTGGAGGAGGCGGACGAGCTCGGGCGCCTTGTAGGCCGCGATCGAGCCGGTGACCCCGAGCGCGACGAGCCGCCCGGCAAGGCGCCCCGCGAGTCGCCCTTCCGGTGCCCCGGCCGGCCCGTTCACCCGAGCCCCAGCTCGATGCGCTCGCCCCCGGTCACCTCGGCGTGGAGGATCGCGAGGCCGCGCAGGGTGAGGTCGGGGTCGACCGCGTCGAGGCCCTCGAGGCCCCTGATCCACGGCGCTCCGGACAGCCCACCGGTCGCGATCGCCCGAACGTCCCGCGGCGCCAGGCCGGCGGGTGCCGCGAGCTCCGCGCGGATCCGCGCCAGCAGCGCGGCCGTCAGCCCCTGGTACCCGAGCACGATGCCGGCCTGCATCGCCGACACCGTATCGCGCCCGATCGCCCGGTCGGGAACGCGAAGCTCGACCCTGGGGAGGCTCGCGGTGCGACCGGCGAGGGCGTCATGGCCGAGCGTCAGCCCCGGCGCGATCGCGCCGCCGACGAACGCGCCATCGGGGGCGACCGCGTCGAACGTCGTCGCGGTCCCGAAATCGACGACGACGGCCGGCACGCCGTAGAGACGGTGCGCGGCGAGCGCGTTGACGAGCCGGTCGGCGCCGACCTCCGCCGGACGTTCGACCCTCACGGCGATCGGCACCGTGCCGGCCGACGCGACGAGGAGCGGGATCGCGCGGCGAGCGGCGAGTGCCTCCATGCCGGCGGTGATCGCGGGCACGACCGACGACAGGCAGAACGCCGAGACGTCGGCGAGGCCGGACTCGTCGAGGCGGAGCAGCCCGTCGAGCTGGAGCTCGAGCTCGTCCGTCGTGACGCCCGTCCGCGTGGCCGCACGCCGCGTCGTGACGAGCGCGCCGTCCCGCACGAGCCCGACCGTCACGTTCGAGTTGCCGACATCGATCGCGAGGAGCATGCACCGATGATACGCGGCGGTCCGCGCACGACCAGTGCGGAGGGCCTGCCGCCCGCAGCCCGTTCCGCCGCAGGTGTGGCTTCTCGAATCGCGTGGATTTTGCGTCACCGCGGCGAGTTCGATGCGGTACGATCCCGCCGTCGAGTCCGACCGGTCCGGGAGCCGTCGGCCTGGGCCGGAGCCTCACGCTCAGCCGAAGCCGACCAGCACGTCCCGAACAAACCGCCCGTTCCTCGTCCCGATCCAGATCGAGCAGGAGTGCCGCGTGTCGACCGAGCCGCCCGCGAAGTTCTTCGTCAACCGCGGGATCGTCTCCAGCCGGACCGACATCCACCACCTCCTCCGACCGCTCCTCAAGCAGACCGTCACCTACCGCTACTTCCGCGGCCGTGACCTCGTCGACCATGGGACGGGCTGGGTCGAGCGAATCGTCGCGGACGACCCCGACGTCTCCACGTACTTCACCCCTCTCTCGATCTGCCTGAACATCGATTCGTTCGAGCACCTGGAGTTCGAGACGCGGATCGATCAGCTCATCGTCTATGCGCTCGTCCAGGGCGACGAGCGTGTCGTGCTCGAGTTCGCCCCCGTGGTGGACCGGGGCGAGGAGGGACCGCTGGCGCCCCGCCAGCTCGAGTTCGACACGAGCGGCTTCGTCCAGATGGAGCTACTCGGGCTGCAGGCCGACGAGGGAGCCGGCGGGAGGGGTGCCGGGAGCTGACGAAGCCCGCATCGATCAGGCCCGTGCGCCGGATCGCATGGCCGGCGCCGGCCAATGTGGAGAGGAGGGTGCTCGCCAAGGTGTCCAGCACGTCCCAGGTAGAAGCCCGTCCCGCACCGGGCGGGGGGAACCCGATCGCCGAGTACTTCCGCTTCGCCGAACGCGGCACGGACATGGCGACCGAGGTCGGAGCGGGCATCACCACCTTCATGGTGATGGCCTACATCCTCTTCGTGAACGGCTCCATCATCGCCAAGCCGCTCGGGCTCGATCCCGCGGCGGTCGCGGCGGGCACCGCACTCGTCGCCGGGGTCATGACGATCGCGATGGGCGTCGTCGGCAACTACCCGTTCGCACTTGCGGCGGGCCTCGGCATCAACGCGATCGTCGCGTTCACGCTCACCGCGAAGGGCCTCGACGCGAGGGGCGCGATGGGCGTGATCGTGCTCGAGGGTGTCGCGATCACGATCCTCGTCGCGATCGGCCTGCGCGAGGCGGTCATGAACGCCGTCCCATTGGCGCTCAAGCGCTCGATCGGGGTCGGCATCGGCCTCTTCATCCTGTTCATCGGCTTCTCGAACGGCGGCCTCATCGGCTCTAACCCCACCGGCCAGGGCACGCCGGTGTTCCTCAACTTCCCGACCACGCCCGCCCACGCGGTCTTCCTGTTCGGCCTCGGGCTCACGTTCGTGCTGTACGCACGGAAGATCCGGGCCGCGTTGATCCTCAGCATCCTCGGCACGACGCTCGTCGCGCTGGCCGCCGGGGTGACGTCGTTTCCGCCGACCGACAAGCTCATCGTCGGGCCGAACTTCGGGACGCTGGGCCTCGGTTTCCAGGACCCGTTCCAGGCCTTCGCGAAGCTCGGGGCGATCACCGCGATCCTCACGATCTTCGCGATCATGCTCAGCGACTTCTTCGACACGATGGGCACGGTGACCGGCATCGCGGCCGAGGCCGGGCTGGCGCGTGAGGATGGGACCGTCCCCGGTGTCGGTCGGGTCCTCATGGTCGACTCGGTTGCCGCGATCGCGGGCGGCGCGGCGGGCGTGTCGTCGAACACCACGTACATCGAGAGCGCCGCCGGGGTGGCAGAGGGCGGCCGCACCGGCTTCACGTCGGTCATCACCGGCGTCCTCTTCCTGCTCGCGATCTTCCTGTCGCCGATCGCGCTCATCGTGCCGGGGGTGGCGACGGCACCCGCGCTCGTGCTCGTCGGTTACCTCATGTTCACGCTCGTCAAGGACATCCCGGTCGGCAACCTCGAGGACGGGCTGCCGGCGCTGCTCACGATGATCCTCATGCCGCTCACGTACGACATCACCGTCGGCATCGGCGCCGGCTTCATCAGCTGGGTCCTGCTGAAGCTCGTGCGCGGCCACAGGGCCGACATCCATCCACTCATGTGGCTCGTGTCGGGCGGCTTCGTCATCTACTTCGCGAACGTCTGGATCCAGTCCTTCATCAAGTAGCGATCGTTTGGCGGGCCTTCGCCCGACCTACTCCCACTCGATCCGGAACGGCCGGCGCCCACCCAGTTGGCGCCGGCCGTCACGTGTCCTGGCACTGCACCCGGCGCAACGTTTCGGGGCCGAAGCCGGGCGGCCGGACGGCGCGGGCGGCCTCGACCGCCCGGCGATGCACCCGGCGCAATGATCGCCTGGGAGGAGGCGCCCACCTCCGCGTCAGGGCCAGGACGATGCGTCCGGCGCAATGGATGCCCGCGAGGCGGTTCCCGGACGCCCGCTCGGTCCGAGGACGATGCGCCCGGCGCATCGCGGTCGAGCGTCGAGGCCGCGAGCACCCGCCGCCTCCTCGACCGGGGCCCGACGTTGGCGGTGCGCGGCGGCCCCGTGACCTGGGTGAGCCGGCTGGACGGCGAGAGCTTTCCTGTACCATCGCCCGGATGTTCCAGCGAACCGCGCTGCCCGACGGGCCGCGCGTGATCAGCGCCCGATTGCCCGGGGCGCGCTCCGTATCGGTTGCCGCGTACGTGCTCGCGGGATCGCGCCTGGAGTCGCCCGAGCAGGTCGGCGTCGCGCACTTCATGGAGCACCTGACGTTCAAGGGAACGGCGGGCTACCCGACGACGCGGGCGATCTCCGAGGCGATCGAGGGCGTCGGCGGCTCGTTCAACGCCGCGACGGATCGCGAGTCGACGATCTACTGGGTCCGCGTCCCCACCCGGGAGACAGCGCGCGCGATGGACGTCCTCGGCGAGCTCATCGTCCGGCCCACGCTCGCCGACGCTGAGATCGGCAACGAGCGCCAGGTCATCGTCGAGGAGATCCGATCCTATCTCGACGATCCGGCCGAGTACTGCCAGATCCTCTTCCAGCAGGCGATCTTCGGCGACGGCGCTCTCGGTCGCGAGATCTGCGGCGACGAGGGCGCGATCCGGGCGCTGCCCGAGCCGACCATCCGCGACTTCTGGTCGAGGACCTACCGGCCGGCGAACGTCGTCGTGGCGCTCGCAGGAGATCTCGAACACGGCGCGGTGGTCGACCTCAGCGCGCGCGCGTTCGGGAGCGGGAACGGCGTGGTCGGCGGGTTCGCGCCGGCACCCGCCCTGCCGGCCGGTGAGCGCTACCTCCTCGGTCATCGGGATACGAGCCAGGCCCACATCGCGGTCGGCGTCCCCGCGCTCCGTCGCGACCATCCCGACGCCTGGGTGCTGACCGTCCTCAACACGATCCTCGGCGACGGCATGAGCAGCCGGCTGTTCCAGTCGGTGCGCGAGGAGCAGGGCCTTGCCTACGACGTGGGGTCGGGGACCGCCGAGTACGCCGACGCGGGGGTGCTCGGCGTCTCGGCCGGCGTCGATCCCGACCGCCTCGCCCCGGCGCTCGCGGCGATCCTCGTCGAGCTCGCCCGGCTGCGCGACGAGCCGGTGCCCGTGGACGAGCTGGCGAAGGCGAAGGCCTACCTGTCCGGCGGGCTCGAGCTGCGGCTCGATGAGACACGCCACCTCGCCTCGTGGGTCGGCGGACAGGAGGCGATGCACGATCGCGTGCTGACGCTCGACGAGGCCCTCGAGGCGGTCGCGGTCGTGACGTCGGACGACGTCCAGCGGGTTGCTGGCGGGCTCATCCGCGACGACGCACTCCGCCTCGCGGTCGTCGCGCCACGGCGCCGAGGCACGAGGCTCGACGCGAAGCTGCGACTGCCGGCGTGACGGTCCGCGACGCTCCCCCGATGGCCTCGACCGACGAGCCCGCGACGGCAACGCCCGCCGCCGACGAGACCCCGACGCCGCGTCCCGTCGACCTGCGCCTGGCGTCGATCCACCTGCGCACCGGCTCGTTCGCGCTAGCGCGGGCCGAGCTCGAGACGATGGCCGGGCACGGCTCGCTCGACGACGATGGCCTGCTCGACCTCGCCGAGGTCCGCTGGCGGACGGGCGACCTGCCGGGGGCGGGGGAGGCAGCGGCGGCGTTCCTGGCGAGCGGACGCGACTCGATCCTTGCCCTGGTCATCGCCGCCGAGGCGACCGCCGAGCTCGGCAGGCCCGGTGAGGCGCGGTGACTCGCCGGTCGAGCCCTCGAGGCGGCCGACGGCTCCCTCGAGCCGCTCTTCGCCGGACAGCCGCGGAACGCGATCTGGCCGCACGACCCGGGCAATCCCGCTGAGACGAGCACGCTGTTCGAAGGCGACGCGGCCGGCCGGGGAGCCGGCTCGGCCGAGGCGAGCCCGAGCTCCCGCCCGAGCGCGGGAGCGACACTCGGCGTCGAGGCCGACGGAAGTCAGGCGGGCGAGGCCCTCCCCGCGAGCCTCTGGGAGGGCCATCCGCACGTGGCCCACGGGAGCGAAGCGATCGGGGCGCAGTCGCTGCCGGATGGACGATCGGAGCTCGACGCGGCCCGAGAAGCGCTCGATGCCGGTGACGCCTCCGAAGCCGCGATCCACCTCGCGCTCGTGTTGCGGATCAGCCCGGCGCTCGCACCGGCCGTCCTCGAGGCCGCCGGCTCGACCAGCGGCGCGGCGTTCGACCTGCTCCGGGGCGACGCGTACCGCCTCGTC
>VBHW01000077.1 GCA_005881055.1 Chloroflexota bacterium | reverse complement strand
CGCTACGACGCAGCCCGCGTCGTCTGGAACGGCATGTTCGACCGCCGCCCGGCGCTCATCGTGCGTCCCACCGGGCAGGCGGACGTCATCACGGCCGTCCGCTTCGCGCGCGAGCGGGGGCTCGACATCGCCGTCCGCGGCGGGGGCCACAGCATCCCGGGCTTCTCGACCTGCGACGACGGGCTCGTCGTGGACCTCTCGGCGATGCGCGGGGTCCGCGTCGACCCGGGGCGGCGGATCGCATGGGCGAACGGGGGTGCGCTCCTCGGCGAGCTCGACCACGAAGCCCAGGCGTTCGGGCTCGCATGCCCGGTCGGCGTCGTGTCCCACACGGGAGTGGCCGGGCTCACGCTGGGCGGTGGCATGGGTCGACTCATGCGACGCCACGGCCTGACGATCGACAACCTCCGATCGGTCGACCTCGTCACTGCCGACGGGCGGCTCGTCCATGCGAGTGCCGAGGAGAATCCGGAGCTGTTCTGGGGCATGCGCGGCGCCGGCGCGAACTTCGGGGTCGTCACGTCGTTCGAGTTCCGGCTCCACCCGATCGGGCCGGAGATCGTCCGCGGCACGGTCATCCATCCCGTCGAGCGAACCCACGAGCTGGCGGCCCTGTTCCGCGAGTTCGTCGAGTCGTCACCGGACGAAGTGATGACCACTTTCGCGATCGGCCCGGCGATCCCCGCGGAGGACTTCCCGGCGGAGATCGCCGGTCGACCGATCGCGCTCATCAGCGCCCTGCACTGCGGCTCCCTGGCCGCCGCGGAGCGCGACTTCGCGGGGCTGCGGGCCTTCGGGACGCCGGTGATGGACACGTTCGGCCCGACGACATACCTCGCCGCCCAGCATCTCAACGACGGACCCGAGCTCGACTGGGGCCACCGCTTCTACATGAAGAGCGGTTACTTCAGCGACCTGCCCGACGACCTCATCGACGGCTGCATCGGCGCCGTCGAGCGCGCGCCGGGCGACTGCACGTTCTCGTTCTGGGCCTGGGGACGCGCGATCGCCGAGACGGCGGAGGACGCCACCGCGTTCAACCGTCGCGATGCCGCCTTCTGGGGAAGCGCTGAGGTCATGTGGGACGATCCCGCGCAGGACGCATCGTACGTGGGATGGGCGAAGGACGCGATGGCGATGCTCCAGCCTTTCACGATGCCCGGACGCTACGTGAACGACGTGGTCGAGATGGGCGACGACGTCGTGCGCTCGATCTACGGCGACGCGAAGTACGAGCGCCTCCGCGCATTGAAGCGGGCGTGGGACCCCGACAACGTGTTCCACCTCAACCAGAACATCCGGCCGTAGGGGAGGATGGGACGCCGATGACAGGACATGTCGAGGGCTCGCCGGCGGTCGAAACCTCCCGGGAAGCCCTCTCCGAGCGCCTGTTCGACGCCGGTCTTGGGATGCTCGATACGCTCGTCGTCTACCTCGGCGATCGGCTCGGGCTGTATCGGGCGATGGCGGGGCACGAAGGCATGACGTCCGCCGACCTGGCGTCGCGCGCCGGGATCCACGAACGCTACGCCCGCGAGTGGCTCGAGCACCAGGCCGCCGCCGGGATCCTGGAGGTCGACGATCCCGAGGCGGGGCCGGGCGCGCGGCGGTTCCGGCTGCTGACCGACCTCGATTCGCTTTACTCCATGGCGCCGATGGCCCGTTCGATCGTCGCGTGCGCGACGGTCATGCCCCAGCTCCAGGAGGCGTTCCGCACGGGCGGCGGCGTGTCGAAGACCGCGTACGGGCAGGACGCGGTCGAGGCCCAGGGCGACTTCAACCGGCCGTGGTTGCTGCAGTCCTTCGGGGCCGAGCACCTGCCCGGTATCCCGGAGGTCCACGCCCGGCTCCTCGCCGATCCGCCGGCGCAGGTCGCCGACGTCGCGTGTGGCGCCGGCTGGGCGTCGATCGCGATGGCGAAGGCGTACGCGCGCCTGACCGTTGACGGCTTCGACCTCGATGCCGCGTCCATCGACCTTGCCCGTCGGAACGCTGCCGAGGCCGGCGTCGCGGATCGGGTCCGGTTCGACGTCCGCGATGCGGCAGATCCGGCCGCCGCCGGGAAGTACGACTTCGCGGTCATGGTCGAGGCGCTGCACGACGTCTCGCAGCCGGTGGCGGTCCTGGCCGCGATCCGCGGGATGCTTGCGCCGGGCGGCTCGCTGCTCGTCATTGACGAGAAGACCGGCGAGCGGTTCACCGCACCTGCCAACCCGGCGGAGCGGCTGTTCTACGGCTACAGCGTCGTGTCCTGCCTGCCCGAGGCGATGACCGACCGGCCGACGGCAGGGACGGGCACCGTCATGCGCCCGGACACCCTCCGGCGATACGCGCGTGAGGCAGGCTATCGGGACGTCGAGGTGCTCGACCTGGGGCTCGAGCTCATGCGGGGCTATCGCCTCATCCCTTAGCCCCGTCGCCCGTCCGGCTGGGAACCCGGCCGTGGTTGCAGGTGTACGAGCGGCATGAAGGCGCTCGTGGCGGCCGGGTTGGCGCTGCTGCTCGCGGGCTGTGACGTGGCGGCGGCACCGGGCGGCGCCGTCTCGATGGAGCCGGTAGGTGTGGCGGGTCCATCGGAGACCGCGGTGAGCGCCCCGCCGAGCCCCACGCCGAGCGCCCCGCCGAGCCCCACGCCGAGCCCCACGCCGAGCCCCACGCCCTTGCCCGAACCCGCCGCGACGACTGCCGCCGGGCCTCCGGCGATCGGGGCGACGGGGCTCGGCCAGATCCATCCAGACGACCCCTCGACGTGTCCGGTCACGATCCCGGATCCGCCGTTCGTGCCGCCGAAGGGCTTCGTGTCCCGGCCACCGGCCTACTACGGGGCGGCCTGGTACGGGACCGCCCACCTCTGGACGATGCTCGACAAGCGGGGCGAGCGGTGGCACGACCTGCCGGTCGACGCGGACGGGTACGGCCAGAAGACGTTCTGGTGGAGCGCAGACTGGCCGGCTGCGGACGAGCTCGAACCCGCGATCAGGGTCAGCGGCCGGCGGCTCGACGGACCGGCGCCGCCGCTGACGTCCCTCTTCCCGGGGACGAACGCCAGCGCCGATTTCGGCACGGCGATGGTCGTCGGCGTGGGCGTCCCGACGGCGGGCTGCTGGGAGCTCAATGCGCGCTACCGGGAGACGTCGCTGTCGGTCGTGGTCTGGGTCGCCGACGACTTACCGACCCCGGTCGCGGACCTCGTTGGTGCCAGATGCGCCGGTGGCTGACGCTAAGCACCAAGCCATCTCTTTCCAGCGCCAGATGCGCCGGTGGCTGACGTTACGCGAGGAATCGGCCTCTGGCGCCATATGCGCCCGTGGTTGGCACATGGCGGCCGGCGTGAGCGTGGAACCGGTGACGGCGGGAAAGTCAACGCCAGCCAGCCGAACAAATGGCAGGGCCGCTGCCGCGGACGTCGCCAGGTGCCAGATCCGTCGGTGGTGGGCGTTGTCCAGTGATTCGGCCGAGTTCGGTGCCAGATGCATCGCACGTGGACAGCTGGCAGGTGGTCCGATCGCGGCCTCTCGCGGGCCAGTGGTTAACGCCCGCCACGCACCGTCTTGGCACGGCCAGGCCGCACGGGCGAGGCGTTAGCCCTTCACCGCCCCCACGAGCAGGCCGCGCGAGATGTAGCGCTCGAGGACGATCGTCATCGCGATGACCGGCACGATCATGATCATGATCAGCACCGACATGTACCACCATTGCGGGCCGCGCGTCGCGTTCTGAGCCGCCACGGTCAGCGGCATCGTCTGGGCGTTCGCGCTCGAGAGGAACAGAGCGAGCAGGTACTCGTTCCAGGCGAACACGAGGACGAATAGGAACGTGGCGACGAGCCCGGGGACGGCGACCGGCAGGACGATCGAGCGGAAGATGCGGAACGGCGACGCGCCGTCGACCGCCGCCGACTCTTCGAGCTCGATCGGGATCGTCGAGAAGTAATCCCGCATGAGCCACACGACGATCGGCAGGTTCGTCGCGACGTACGTGACGATGAGCGCGAGCTGCGTGTCGAGCAGGTGGACGCGCTGGAACAGTACGTAGATCGGGATGACGACCGCGACCGGCGGCAGCATCCGCTGGGAGATGAGCCAGAAGGCGACGTCGCTGTTCCCGAGCGCGCGCCGGAACCGGCGGCCGATCGTCTGCACGAGGATGACGAAGACCGCGAGCGACCCGCCGATCGCGATCTCGGCCGGTGCGCCGAGGGCCATCGCGACGAGCGCCAGCGCGAGCGAGCCGATGAACAGGGCGACGACGCCGATCCGCGGCCGGTACTCGAAGCGGACGAGCGCGTATGCCGCCGTGGATCCGAGCGCGAGCGCGACCGTCGCGCTGACGACGCCCACGACGACGGTGTTCACGTACGGGCGGAGCGTGTCGTTCTGGAGGTCGACGAGGATGTACTTCCAGGCGTCGAGCGTCGGCTTGAAGTCGAGGAACGGCACGTACACCGGCCCGCTGTCGACCTGGATCGGCTGCTTGAGCGAGGTGATCGCGAGCCAGTAGATCGGGAACAGCACGACGATCGTCCAGCCGATGAGCAGGGCGTACGCCACGGCCTTCCGCCGGAGGGACATCTCGAGCGGGCCGCGTCGCCCGACGCGACGGCGCGGGGGTGCGATCGATCCGGCGCTCATGGCGCCACCGGCCACGCTCTCATGCGTTCGTCGTCACACGGCGGCGGACGAGGTTGACGTACGCGACCGCGGCGATCGTCACCACGATGAGCAGCAGGTACGCGACCGCCGCCGATCTGCCGAGGTTCAGCGTCCTCCAGTCGAAGAACGCCTCGAGCGTCAGCGATTCGGTAGCCGTTCCCGGGCCGCCGTTCGTGAGGATGTTCGGCAGGTCGATGATCTTGAACGCCTCGATCATCCGGATGAGGAGGATCGTCGTCGTCACGGGCAGGATCGCCGGGAGCGTGATGTAGCGGAACGCCTGCCATCCCGAGGCCCCGTCGACGTGGGCCGCCTCGACGATCTCGTGGTCCTGTGCCTCGAGGGCGGCGAGCAGGACGATGAACATGAACGGCGTCCACTGCCAGACGTCGCCGATCATCACCGCGATCCGCGCGCCCCACGGGTCGTTGACCCACGTGAAGTCCTGCAGCCCGAGCGCGTCGAACACCGGCACGAACGGGCCCTTCCCCGTGTCGGTGAGCATCCGGAACATGTATGCGATGCCGACCGGGGTGATCGTCATCGGCAGGAGGAACACGATCCGGAACAGGCGCCGCCCGGCCAGACGCTGGGTGACGAGCAGCGCGAGCCCGAGGCCCAGCAGGTACTGGAGTCCCATGCCGGCGAACACGTAGACGATCGTCACGAACAGCGCGCCCGGCCGGCCGCCTGGGGCGAAGACGGATTCGACGAAGAGCCATGTGATGGCGAGGAGGAAGAGGGCCCCGGCCGCCCGGAGGACGAGTCCGAGAGGGGAGGTCCGTCCGCGCACCGAGCTGACGAGCCCCCACGCGGCAAGGAGGCCCACCCCGGTGAAGATCGCCCAGCCGAGCGGCGACGGCGTGCGGAACACGCCGAGGAAATGCGATTGCTCCGTGCCCGTCAGGAGTGACTGGTAGTTGACGAGCCCCCGGAAATCGATCTTGATCCCGCTCGAGGTCAGCTGCAGCCGCGAGAGCGACAGGTACAGCGAGACGACGAGCGGGAAGATCGAAAGGAAGAGGACGACCGAGATCGCCGGCCAGATGAAGACCAGCCGCGCGACGCGGTCGGATGTCCAGGTGCCGACGCGCCGGCGGATCAGTGATCGCGAGGTGGCCTCGAGGCCCGCCTGGGGAACGGTCGGGCCTCGAGACTCGAATCGAGCTGGACTATCGCTGGACGCCAAGGCTCGCCTTGTAGGCGGCCAGCTGCGTGTCCCTGCCCTCCTGGTCGGTGATGGCATTCCAGCCGTCGGTGATCTGCTTCATCGCGGCGTCGCGATCGATCTCGCCGGCCAGGAACTGCGCGACCGCCTGGTCGAGCACGACCTGCTGGTACTGCTGGGTCTTGGGGATGCGCATGTCGAGGATCATGTTCGGGCTCTGGAGACTCGCCTGGATGGCGCCCAGGTAGTTCTTCGCGGCCGTCTCGCTCATCCCGGACTTCACCCACAGGCTCGTGTCCGAGAACTGCGAGGTGCGGTACGGGTTGAAGCCGGTCTTGCCGATCGTCACATCCGTGTTCGACTGCTCGGGTGCCGACATGTAGGCGAGGAACGCGTACGCGGCATCCTGGATCTTCGGGTCGATCTTCGCATTGATCGCCCCGGACCAGCCGCCATAGGCGGCGTACGGAGCATGGTTGATGCCGTCCACGGCGTTGGGGCACGTCGTCGCGTCGCACGCGACGAGCTTGCCGGAGCTGCGGTCGAGGACCTGCTTCGAGCCCGGCAGGATGATCGCCCCGACCTTGTCCTGGACCTTCGAGGTGGCCGGATCGACAGCCAGCGGGCCGATGTCGCCCCAGTCGAGGGACAGGGCGCAGCGACCCGACGTGAACAGGCCACGCGTGTCGCCGACGTCGAGGTTGATCTGGTTCGGCGGCGCGTACTTGAGCATCTGCTTGTAGATGTCGAGCGCCGCCGCGAAGGCGTCGTTGTTCACGAGCGGCTGCATGTTGTCCGTGTTGAAGAATGCGCCCTGCCCGGTGCCCTGCGTCTGGATGAACGCGCCACCGATCGAGTAGATGAACCAGTACGCCTGCGCGTTGCGCTTCATCGAGATGCACGAGCCGTAGTCGGGCTGGCCGTCGCCGTTGAGGTCCTTGCCCTGCTCGGCCTTCGCGATCGCGAGGTAGTCGTCCCAGGTCGCCGGCGGCTTGAGACCATCCTTCTGGAGGATGTCGGTCCGGTAGTAGACCATGTGGAAGTCGCCGTCGAGCGGGATCGTGTAGACCTTGCCCTGG
This sequence comes from Chloroflexota bacterium, assembly GCA_005881055.1. GTDB lineage: Bacteria > Chloroflexota > Limnocylindria > Limnocylindrales > CSP1-4 > C-114. The sequence goes on along the minus strand of VBHW01000077.1, from coordinate 2,911 downwards.
TACGTCGCGCTGAAGTCGCGGAAGAACGGGCCGATGTCGTCCCACTTGAGGACCGGGTCGCTCTTCACGCGATCCGAGACGTCGAGCAGGTATCCGGGCGCCACGAAGTCGCCCATCCACTGCGGGTCGAACACGAACGCCTGATAGCTGTTCGTGCCCGTCGAGATGTCGGTGAGGATCTTCTGGTAGAGATCGCTGAAGGGGACCGTGACGACGTTGATCTTCGCGCCCGTCAGCTTCTCGAAGTCCGGCCCGCGGCGCTGCAGCGGCTCCGCGATCTGGGGACCGGTGAACGTCAGGACGTTGACCGTGACCCCCGCGAAGTTCTGCGCGGCCGCCGATGGCGATCCGGCTGCGCTCGCGGGAGGCACGCTGGCCGGGGTGCTGGCCGCCGGCGATGGTGTCGCCGCCGTCCCACACGCCGTCACGATGAGCGAGAGGCTCGCGACGAGCCCCGCGCCCCGCATGGACCAACCGTTCCGCATGTGACCCTCCTCGCTGTGTGATGCGGCTACGAGCCGCCCGGCCCGTTCCGCGAAGTCACTGACCTCACCCCCCAACTGCGCTGACCGCCGTGGTTGCGAGCGCCCCTCCCCGCCACGCAGCCCCGCTCGGGAACGTGTGCGCGGCCAGACTGTCCGGCTTCATCTCGGCGCCGTAGCCGGGCCGCTTCGGCACGACGTAGCGACCCTGTCGGATGACGACCGGGTCGACGAAGTGCTCATGGAGGTGGTCGACGTACTCGATCATCCGCCCGTCCAGCCCACCGCTGACCGCGACGTAGTCGAAGATCGAGAGGTGCTGAACGAGCTCGCAGAGGCCGACGCCGCCCGCGTGCGGGCAGACCGGCACGCCGTACCTGGCTGCCAGGAGCAGGACGGCGATCGCCTCGTTGACGCCGCCGAGCCGGCATGCGTCGACCTGGCAGACGTCCATCGCGCCGGCGGCCAGGAACTGCTTGAACATGACCCGGTTGTGGACGTGCTCCCCGGTCGCGACGCGGATCGGGTGGACGGCGCGCGCGATCGCCGCGTGACCGAGGATGTCGTCGGGGCTCGTCGGCTCCTCGATCCAGTACGGCCGGAAGCTCGCGAGCGGCTCCATCCAGGAGATCGCGGTCGCGACGTCCCAGATCTGGTTCGCGTCCATCATCAGGAGGCTCTCGGGGCCGATCGCCTCGCGGACGATGCGGGCCCGGCGGAGGTCGTCCTCGAGGTCCCGTCCCACCTTCATCTTGAACGCCGTCCAGCCGGTCGCCAGCGCTTCGGCCGACAGCCGGCGAATCTTGTCGTCCGGGTAGCCGAGCCAGCCGACCGAGGTGGTGTAGGCCGGATAGCCGTCGCGCTCGAGCTCGGCCTCGCGCGTCGCCCGGGTCGGCTCGAGGTCACGCAGCAGCGCGATCGCGTCGTCCGGGGTCAGCGCGTCAGTGATGTAGCGGAAGTCGACGGCCCGGACGATCTCCTCCGACGGCAGGTCGGCGAGAAGCTTCCAGAGCGGTTTGCCCTCGACCTTCGCCCACAGGTCCCAGGCGGCGTTGACGATCGCCGCCGTGGCGAGATGGACCGCGCCCTTCTCCGGACCGATCCAGCGCAGCTGGCTGTCCCCGACGAGGTCGCGCCAGAACCCGCCGATGTCGCCGAAGAGGTCGACGGTCGAGCGCCCGAGGACGATCGGCTTGAGGGCCTCGATGGCTGCCACGACGACCTCGGTGCCGCGGCCGGTCGTGAACGTCAGGCCGTGGCCTTCGGGACCATGCGGATCGTCGGTTCGCAAGACGACGTATGCGGCGGAGTAGTCCGGGTCGCGATTCATCGCGTCCGACCCGTCGAGCTGGCGCGACGTCGGGAAGCGAACGTCGACAGCGTCGACTGAGATGATCCGTGGGGCCACAGGCGATGGACCTCTGGAGATGGTCGTGTCCTTGGGGACTGGACGGATCGTACAGAATGCTGGACGATACTCCGTAGGCTGAACAAGTATGCGAAGAATGTCAAGGACCGTCAACGACCCTCCGCCACCGGTGTCATCCGCCGACCTGGACCTCGAGGCCCGGGGCTCGTCGCTTGCGCCCGCCGTCACGCGGGCCGCAGCGATCCTCGACGCGCTGGCCGAATCCCCGGCCGTGCCGACTCCCCTGAGCGACCTCGCCCGGCGGCTGGGCCTGCCCAAGTCGTCGGTGGCGAACATCTGCGCCGCCCTCGTCGAGGCGAACTTTGTGCGGCGGGCCGGCGCGGGCTTCCTCCTCGGGAGGCGCCTCGCGGAGCTCGGTGGGGCGTACCTCGGGACCGTCGACCAGGTCCAGGAGTTCTACGACCTCGCCGACCGGCTGCCGGTCGCGTCGGAGGAGACCACCCAGATGGCGCTGCTCGACGGCGTCGAGGTCACGTACGTCGCCCGGCACGACGGCCGGCAGCCCATCCGGCTCGCGTCGGAGATCGGCCGCCGGCTGCCGGCCTCCTGCACGGCCCTCGGGAAGGCGGCGCTCGCGTCACTCGAGCCCGCCGATCTCGCCGAGCGGCTGCGCGGGGTCGAGACCCTGCCGGTCCTCACCCCGAACTCGCACCGGCGCGTCGCGGACCTCCTCGACGACCTGGACGAGATCCGCCGGCGCGGCTATGCGGTCGACAACGAGGAGACCGCGGAGGGCATCATCTGCCTCGGCGTGGCGATCCCGCAGCGGCGTCCGGGCGACGGGCTGTACGCGCTGAGCGTGACGCTCCTCAAGGCCCGCGCCGATCCGGCGCGCCGGGAGGCGCTCGTCGCCGACCTGCAGCGGCTCGCCCGGCAGCTGTCGAATCCGCTCATCGTCGAGCGCCCGCTCGGCGACGGGCGCCTTCGCTGAGACCCTTGGCGCTCGGGCTGTTCCGCCTGCGACTGCCGGACGGGTCGATCCGGCTGGCGTGCGGCGAGG
>VBHW01000076.1 GCA_005881055.1 Chloroflexota bacterium | reverse complement strand
GCGAGCCGAGCCGGCAACCCGGTCGGTGCCCGCCGCACCGGGCGATCGAAGGCGGCCCGGACGTCGGCCTCGAAGGCCTCCGCGCTCGGTGCGGCACTCACCCACGACACGCCGCGGCCGTTCCAGGCGACCCAGACGTCGCCGATCGCCGCCGCAAGGGACGCGTACTCGTCGGCCAGCCCGGCCGCCACGAGCGTGTTCGGCAGAAGCGTGGGCGGCGCAGCGACCCGCAGCTCGCGGAGCGCGGACTCGACTGCGGCGAGCTCCGGCTCGAACGTCTCCAGCTGGTCGCTCATGCGATGGACTCCTCACGTTCAGTTGCGGCGAGCGCGTCGCGGAGCAACGCCAGCCCGCGATGGACCTGGGCCTTGACGGTTCCCTCGGGGCGACCGAGCGCTTCGCTCGCCTCCGGGTATGACAGCCCATCGATGTG
>VBHW01000075.1:6482-18498 GCA_005881055.1 Chloroflexota bacterium | reverse complement strand
TCTCGGCTCGTCGACCGGCTGATCGAAGGGCACGGTCGCGAGCCGTCGCCGAGCGGACCGAGTCCGGCAGCGTCGGATGACGATCGTCGCGAGCCATCCGCGCAGCCGGAGCTCGCGGATCCGCGCTCCCTCGAAGTTGGCGAGCGCCCGATAGGCCCGGACGAGCGCGTCCTGGGCAACCTCCTCGGCATCGGAGGGGTCGCCAAGGAAGCGGAGGGCGATCGAGTAGAGGCGGTCCTGGTGGGCACGCACGAGCGTCTCGAACGCACCGTCGAGGTCGTCTGCGAGTCGCTCCAGGAGCGCGTCGTCGTCCATCGATACCTACAACCCGCCGTCGTGCCGGTCCGTTGCACCCCGTCTTCGATCGCACCGGCAGGCCCCACGTGACCCTCTGGTAGCATGCCCGACGCTGCCGGGAAGAGAGGACGCGCTGGACGGAGCGGAGGAGCGCACGATCGCCCTCGCGGGTCGGCGGGTCCCGATCGGGGTCGTCGCCGGCCTGCTGCTCGCGGCCGTCGCCTGGGCCCTCATCGTCGCCTTCTGCGAGCCATTCGGGCGGCTCTGGGGCACCGGCCAGGACGCACGGTCGTACTGGGCACCGAGCCTCGCCGATCCGTACGCGAACGCCAACTGGACGACACCGAGCGCCTACCCGTACTCACCGATCTTCCTCCAGGTGCTGCAACCGATCCGCCTGCTGCCGTGGGAGGGGTTCATCGCCGTCTGGACGGCGATCCTCCTGGCCGCGCTCGCGTTCCTCACGGGGCCGCGCCTCCTGGCCGTTGGCATCATCTTCGCGGCGATGGAGCTCGCCGGCGGCAACATCGAGCTCCTGCTGGCCGCCGCGATCGTCGTCGGATTCAGGTATCCGTCGGCCTGGGCGTTCGTCCTCCTGACGAAGGTGACGCCGGGCGTCGGTCTCCTCTGGTTCGCGGTGCGGCGCGAGTGGCGGGCCCTCGGGATCGCCCTCGGAACGACCGCGGCGGTCGTCGCGATCTCCGCCGTCGTCGCGCCGGACGCATGGCTCCGGTGGCCCGGCGTCCTCGCCGGGATCGCCGGTCGGGGCGGGACGTGGGCCGCGGTCCCGGTGCCGCTGCTCGTGCGCCTGCCCGTTGCGGTGGCGATCATCGTCTGGGGCGCTCGGACGGATCGTCGCTGGACCGTCGTCGTGGGAGGCATGCTCGCCCTGCCCGCGCTGTGGTATGGCGGCTTCAGCATGCTCCTCGCGGTGCTGCCGCTCGTCGCGGTACGGACACCGGCCGACCTCGTCGAGCTCATCGGAACAGCCCGGGACAGGTTGGCGCGGGTTCGGCGCGCGGGGGCGTCACGGGCGGGGGGCTGACTCGCACCCGGGCGTGATGCGACAATCCGGCGACCATGCACCCGGACGAGCGCTCGGATGAGCTGGCCGCGAGCCTCGGCGGCTTCTATCGGTGCTGGGTCGCGTACATCGGGCTCGAGCTCGGCCTGTTCGAGCGCCTCCGGGACTCCGGCGAAGTCGGCCTGACCGCGACCGAGCTCGCCGGTGCGGCCGACTGCGTGGCCGATCCGATCGGTGCCTGGGTCCGCGCAGCCCATGCGACGGATCTCGTCGAGCTGCGCGGCGATCGCGCCCGGATCGACCCGGACATGGCGACGGTCCTCCTGGACGAGAACAGGGCGGAGTTCCTCGGCGGCCAGGTCGTGAGCGCGGTCGTCTCGACGCTCGACTATGACCGGATGGTCGAGTTCTTCCGCTCGGGCCGGCCCATCGCGGAGCGACCGCCCCGCTTCCACCGCGCGATCGAGCGCGTGACAGTGCAGGACATCTCGGTCTTCTTCCAGGAGGGCCTCGCCGCACTCCCCGCGTTGGTCGACCAGCTGAGCCGCGGCTGCTCCGTCCTCGACGTCGCGTGCGGCGGCGGCCGATGGCTCATCGCGGTCGCGAAGCGCTTCCCGGCGACACGACTCGTCGGGGTCGAGTTCGAGCCAGACTCAGTCGCCCGCGCGCTCCGCCACGTCGCCGAGGCGGGCCTCGAGGACCGGATCACGATCGAGGCGCGCGAGATCGCGCGCATGGGCTATGGCCCGGAGTTCGGCCTCGTGTACCTGCAGGACGCGCTCCACGAGCTGCCCGATCCGATCGCGGGGCTCGCAGCGTCGTGGGCTGCCGTCGCCCCGGGCGGGCGGCTCGTGGTGTTCGAGTGGTGCCTCCCGTCGGAGCCCGACGACGACGTCACGCTGGAGGGGCAGCTCCTCTGGGGGATCCAGCTCGACGAGCTCTACCAGGGAACCCGGATGTACACGCTCCAGGAGTACGTCGGCATCCACGAGCGTGCCGGCGTCCCGGAGCCGAGCGTCGTCGACCTCCCGGCGGGCGCGACGCTGTTCGTCACGACGCGGCCCGCCTGATCGCCCCGATCTGCTCGCGCTCCGCCCACCACGTGGCCGGGCCGCGCGGATCGGACCCTACTGCGTGACCGTGACCGTTCCCTTCATCGTCGGATGGATCTTGCAGTGGTACGTAAACGAGCCGGCGGTGGCGAACGTGTGGTCGTAGGTGGCGGCGTTCGCCAGGGTGTCGCTCGTGTCGCTGCCGGTGTCGAACGTTACCGTGTGGCCGGTGCTGTCCTGGTTCGTCCAGGTCACCTTCGTGCCGACCTTGACGCTGATCGTCGGCGGATTGAAGGCGAAGTTCTGGATCGTCACCGCCGACGCAGTCCCGCCGCCTCCACCGCCCGCGGCGCTTGCCGGCGCGGCCGACGGCGGGGCGGCCGTCGGGGTGCTGCCTCCCGAGCACGCGCCGAGCGCGAGAGCGGCTGCGACGATGAGGCCGGTGACAGGCGAGATGCGCGACATCCTGAGTCCTCCGTGCGTGGGCATCGCCCGATGTTCAGTCGTTCCAGGGGACGCTGACCCACGATACGCCGCGCAGCGCCCTCGCGGTTTTCTCTCAGTGCACGTGGCGGGCGGTGACCGCCTGACGACGACGCGCGGCGACGAGGGCCGGCGATGACGGCCGGGCGTCGGCCGGTGGCGGCTCCCCCCGTCGAGGTGGTCTCGGATGCGACGCGACGCAGCCTCGCACGACACGAGGCGCGCGTGGCGGCACTGGCGGGCCGACGGTTCGTCGACCTCGGGGACGCCGTCCTCGTCCACGACGAGGGGTCGACCGAACCGTGGCGGACATGGCTCGGGGACGTCCGCTGGCCAGCGGACACGGCGGCGTTCGACGCCCGGCTGGTCGAGGCCTTCGCGATGTTCGCGACGATGGACCGGCGGCCGTGCATCTGGGTGGAGCACGGGACGTCACGACCGCGCGACCTCGCCGATCGCCTGGCCCGGGACGGCTTCATCGCGGCCGAGTTCGCGTACCGGATGTGGCTGCGGCGCGCCGACGCCGACGGCTTCGTCGAGGCCACGCGGGTGCCATCGGCACTCGATGTCTCCGTGCACGCCGGGGGTGCTCGGGACGACCTCGACCTGGCCGCCGCCGCCGACGCGGCAGCGGACGTCCTCTCGGTTGCCTTCCGCGTGTCGCACGCAGCGGTCGCAGCCGAGGTGCGGAGAGGGCTCGCGGTGGATGGGGGATCGCTCGTGGTGGTCCGATCCGGGCGGACGGTGGTCGGTGCCGGGCGTTCCTTCCGCCTCGGCCGGACGGCGTACCTCTCGGCGATCGGCGTGGGGCCGAAGTGGCGGAGCCGCGGGATCGGCCGGCTCGTGACCGCGATCCTCGCGGACCGTACCTTCCGGCAGGGTTGCTCGAGGGTCCATCTCGGGGTCGACGTCGGCAACGAGCCCGCCTGGCGCGCGTATGCGGCACTTGGTTTCCGAGCCGTCGGTCCGCCCGCCAGCCGGTTCATCCTGGGGTGACGCCACGCCAGCCGACCCGGCGGAGCCTCGTCCTCACCTGGACGACGCCCGACCCCGACGGACTGGCGCGGCGCCTCGTCGCCCGTGGGTTCACCCTCGAGGGACATCGGCTCCTGCTGCCATCGGCGTGGATCGGCCTCCTCGACGCGACGGGACCGGAGCGCCTCCTCGAGCCGCGCCTCGAGGCGGAGGAAGGCGGCGGCACGCCTCCTCCCGTGCACCCCAACGGCGTCGTCGACCTGATGGCGATCGGGTGGGCGACCGTCGACCTCGAACGAGCGCTCGTGCAGGCGGCCTCGACCGAACCGAGCGAGGTCGTGCCAGACGATGAACTCCTCGGCGGGCGGGCGGTCCGGGTCGGCGGTGCAGTGCCGGCCACCTTCGTCCTCGAGCCCTTCACCGAGGGGCGCCTCGCCGCGACCCTGGCACGCGTCGGCGAGGGTCCGGCTGTCCTGTACCTCGGCGGAGACGTCCGGCGGTGGGACGCCGCGCCGCGGCCCGGGCCGCTCGGGCCGGCGGTGCTCGTGCCGGGCGGGTCAGCGCACGGACCGCACCTCGTTTTAGTCGCGCACGTCGGCCCTCCGGGTACCATCAGGCCATGATCGAGACCCAGGCGATCGCCCTCCGGCCGGCCACGGCCGCCGACGCCGAGCGCATCGCGGCACTCTTCACCGAGGAGGGCTATCCGGCCGGGCCGTCCGACATCGTCTCCCGGCTCGAGCGTTTCGCCTCCCCGTTCTCGACCGTCAGCGTCGCCGACAGCGGTGGCGAGGTCCTCGGGTTCGTCGCCGTCCACCTCCTCCCGAGGTTCGAGCACGACGACCGGATCGCCCGAATCCTCGCCCTCGTGGTCGACGCCGGCGTCAGGGAGCGGGGCGTCGGGCACCTGCTCATGGAGGAGGCCGAGCGGATCGCGAGGAACGCCGGGGCCGCGTTCATCGAGGTCACCGCGGGCCATCACCGGCCCGATGCCCGCCACCTGTACGAGGCGCTCGGCTACGACGCAGCGGTGACGGCATACCTGCGCAAGAAGCTGTAGCCGACCGACGCGTGCGGACGGCGAGGGGTCGACTCGTGATGGGCCGATGAGCGCGCCGGGTTCGTCCGTCATCCGCGCCGGCAACGTGCGCAAGTCGTACGGCGAGGTGCGCGCCGTCGACGGCATCTCGTTCGAGGTCGCCCGCGGCGATGTCTTCGGCCTGCTCGGGCCGAACGGCGCCGGCAAGACGACGACAGTCGAGATGCTCGAGGGCCTGCGCCAGCCGGACGACGGGACCCTCGAGGTGCTGGGGATCGACGTCTCGCGCGATCCGGACGCCCTCAAGGAGCGTATCGGCGTGGCGCTGCAGACCGCGGAGCTCTACCCGAAGCTGACCGTCGTCGAGGTGCTCGACCTCTTCCGGAGCTTCTATCGCCGATCGCTGCCGACCGAGCAGCTCATCTCGTTCCTGGACCTTGGCGAGCGGCGCAACGCGCAGACGCGCCAGCTCTCCGGCGGTCAGCGGCAGCGCCTCGCGGTCGCGCTCGCGCTCGTCAACGATCCCGAGGTCGTTCCTCGACGAGCCGACGACCGGCCTCGATCCGGCGGCCCGGCGGGCGCTCTGGACCCTCGTCGAGCAGCTCCGCGACCGCGGCACGACGGTGCTCCTGACGACCCATTACATGGAGGAGGCCGAGGCGCCCTGCGACCAGGTCGCGATCATGGATCACGGCCACATCCTCGACATGGGGACGGTGGCGGAGCTCGTCAGCCGCCGCTTCCACGAGAAGGCGGTCCAGTTCGACCGCATCGACGGCCTGGGCGACGACCGCCTGACGACGATCGCGGCCGTGACGTCGGTGCGCCACGACGACGGCGAGGTCCTCCTCTACTCCCGCGACGTGCCGGCGACGATCCAGGACCTCCTCGCGGTCACCGACGCGATGGGCGCCGAGCCACAGAACCTCACGATCCGGCGGGCCACCCTCGAGGACGTCTTCCTCGAGCTGACCGGCCGTGCGATGCGCGACTGACGAGGCCGACGATGCGTGCGCTCCGTTCCCTCACGCTCGCGAACATCCGGAGCTACCTGCGCGATCGTCAGGCGCTGTTCTGGACGCTCGCGTTCCCGCTCGTCTTCATCTTCCTGTTCGGGTCGATCTTCAGCGGCGGGACCAGCAAGACGAAGCTGGGCTGGGCGGACGAGGACGGCTCGCCGGCCTCGATGGCGCTGCATGGGGTCTTCACGTCGGTGCCGCTCGTCGAGCTCGTCGACGGGAGTCGGGACGACGTCCTCGCGAAGATGCAGCGGGGCGACGTGTCCGGCGTCGTGGTCGTCCCGAAGGGCTACGGCGAGGCGGTCGCCCGGGCCCAGGCCGGTGCCGGCGCTCCCGCCCAGGTGACCGTGTTCACCGATCCCAGCCAGCAGTCCCAGGCCGGCGCGGTCAAGGGGCTCGTGGCGGGGATCCTCGCCCAGGCGAGTCTCGTCGGCCGACCGCCGGCGGTGATCCCCGACCTGCGCGACCTCCAGACGCAGGACCTCAACGCGGTGAGCTACCTCGTCCCGAGCATCCTCGGCATGGCGCTCATGCAGCTCGGCGTGTTCAGCGCGATCCCGCTCGTGGCAGACCGCGAGAAGCTCATCCTCAAGCGCCTCAGCGCGACCCCGCTCCGGCGCTGGCAGCTCGTCGGCAGCAACATCGTCATGCGCCTGCTCATCGGGGTCGTCCAGATGTCGCTCATCGTGGGCATCGGCGCGGCGGTGTTCGGCGTGAAGATCACCGGCAACATCCCGGCGATCGCCGGCCTGGCCGCGCTCGGCGCGGTCGCGTTCACCTCGCTCGGCTACGTCATCGCATCCTTCGCGAAGACCGAGGACGCGGCGAACGGGATGACGAGCGCGGTCCAGTTCCCGCTCATGTTCCTGTCGGGCACGTTCTGGCCGATCGCGATCATGCCCGCACCGCTGCAGGCCGTGGCGCACGTCATGCCCCTCACCTACCTGTCCGACGCCATGCGCCAGGTCATGGTGAACGGCGCCGCGTTCTCACCGCTCTGGCTGTGCGTCGCTGTGCTCGTCGGCTGGACGGTCGCCTGCTTCGGGATCGCCGCGCGCTTCTTCCGCTGGCAGTAAGGGGACTGCGACCGAGTCCTGTCCGCGGACCGGCTCTGGCGACCTACCAGCGCTCCTCGTGGACGATCTGCTCGATCGGGCGCCGGCCGCCCGGCCGGAGCGGGGCGGTGAGCGTACCGGGGTCGGCGGGATAGCCGAACGAGAGCATGTACTCGCACCACCGGTCGGCGGGGTAGCCCAGGAGCCGACGGGTGAGCGCCTGGTCGTACACGGTGGCTGGGCAGCTGCCGATGCCGAGCTCGCGAGCGGCGATCTCCATGAATCCCGCGGCCTGGCCGATGTCGAAGAGGATCGACAACGCGACCCCGTCGGCGTGCGGATCCGGGGTGACGAGGGCGATCGCGACGGCGGCGCCGGCGACGTGATCGGCGTATGGCCCCACGGCCGACAGCTCCCGGAGGTGCGCCCGGTCGCTGCAGACGACGAAGTCCCAACGTTGCGCGTTCTTCGAGCTCGCCGCGCGGCGCCCGGCCGCGAGGATGCGCCGGAGGTGGTCGGGCTCGAGCGGGCGGTCCGCGAACTGCCGGATCGCGCGATAGGAGGCGATCGCTTCCCATGCGCCGAGGCGCGTCTCCGGGCTCATCGCGGGCTGGCGATCGCGTCGCGCGGGCCGGCTGCGGCGGCGGCCTCGGGCGGCGGACTGGGCTCCGGCGGCGGACCGGCCTCAGGCGCGAGGGTTGCGCCATTGCCGTATGCCGGGCTCGGCGGGAGAGTCGGGCTCGGCGGCACCTCGACCGCCGCAGGATGCGCCGCCCCGATCAGCTCGGCCATCCGGCGGCGGCGGCTCGGCGCGGTCGTGATCGCCGCGAACGCCTCGTCGGGATCGGGGATCCGGCGCGCGTCGACCGCGGCCGCGCGATCGGCGGCTTCCTTCGGGACGAGCAGGATCTCGGATGTCCGGTCGCCGGCAGACGGACGGCTCAGCGCCCCGGCGAGGAACGCCGCCACGGCCCGACGGTACGGCTCGTGCTCGTACAGCCAGGAATGGTGGCCCTCAGCGACGAGTAGGGATTCGATCGGCCCGCCCGCGGGGAACCCGCCCGCGACTCGGGCGCGCTGGCCGGCCAGGGCCGCCAACTCGAGGCGGCCGAGATGGGACGGCGGCACGACGGAGTCTTCCACGCCATGGACGAGGAGGATCGGGCCCGCGTACGAGGCGACCGCCCGGCTGGCCGACAGGTCGCGTACGCGATGCCCGCGCGGGCGGACGTAGACGCGCGACGTGAGCGCCGCGAGCGGCGTCGCGAAGGGCTCCGGGATCCACAGGTTGGCGAGCCGGAACGTCTGGCGGGTCAGGCTTCGCGGGTCGGCCGGAGCGGATGACACGACGAGCGCATCGCATCGATCACCGGCCGCGGCGGCGGCCAGCGCGGCACCGACGGCGCCGAGCGAGTGCCCGAGGAAGCCGGCCCGTGTGACCTCGGGCCGCGTGAGGAGGGTGTCGAGCGCCGCCGTCGCGTCGTCACGGAACTCGCCGACGCTGATCGGCATCTCCTCCGCCGGGTTCGCGCCGTGCCCGCGCACGTCGAACGTCAGCACGTGGAATCCCGCGGCGTGGAGAACCTGGGCGTTGGGCAACGTGCGGTCGCGGTTCGACTCCCAGCCGTGGACGAGGACGATCCCCGGACCGCGAGCCCCGCCCCGCGCGGGGATGAACCATGCGGGGAGATCCCCGCCCGAGGATCGGACGATCGTGTCCTCGAAAGGCAGTCCCCGGTCGGCCGGGGTCAGCCGCGGCACGACTCGGCGCGGCAGCCCGGCCCGGACGCGGTAGACGACCGCGAACCGGTACGCGAGGGCGAGAGGGATGGCGCCGAGCGCGGCGAGGAAGCCCGCGCGGCGCGCGACGCGGTTGACGGACGGCATGAGCACAGGGGACGCCAGCGCGCCGGTCCTGTCAAGCGGCCGGACCGCGCGGCGAGGAGTGGGACCGACTCCCCGGAGTCGACCCGACGCGCCAGGGTCCGCCCGACGCCCCGGTAGACTGATCGCGTGGCAGATCGCGATCCTTACGCGGTCCTCGGGGTCGAGCCGGGGGCGAGCCAGGCGACGATCAAGGCGGCCTGGCGGCGCCTGGCGCGCGAGCACCACCCGGACGTCAGTGGTGCCGACGCTGCGAGCACCCGTGCCGCGACGCGCCGGATGGCCCAGATCAACGCCGCGTACGAGGCGCTCCGGGACGGCGGCGGTCGCTTCGCCCGAGGCGCGGGCTCGGCCGGGCGCGCACGATCGGGCGGTGCCGGCGAGGCGGGAGACGGCGCGGGCCGTCGCCGCGGCGGACCGCCGCGACCCCGGCCGGGCCGGCCGCTGACCGGGCGGCTCGACACGACCGACACGTTCCGCGGCCGCAACCGGACGACGACTCCGCCCGGCGCTCGTTCCGCCAGGTCGACGGGGCAGACGCCGCCTCGCCCGGTGCGCGCCGAGCGCGAGCCGCCGCGCGCCTCGGATCCGACCGGGCCCCTGCGGCGGGACCGGCTCCGAAGCTTCCGCGCGCCGAAGCCGCCGGATCTCGCGGCGGCGCATGCCCTCGAGGTCGACTTCGGGAAGTTCCGGGGTCACACGCTCGGCGAGATCGCCGCGTTCGAGCCCTCGTACATCGACTGGATCGCCTCGACCATCACCCGCGATGCCGCGCTCGTGGCGGCCGCGCGTGTCATCCGCGGTGACCTCGACCGGCGGGGCGTCACCCGGCGCCGCCGTGACCCGAGCCGGCAGCGTGAGGAGTCGGAGCGCCAGCGCCGGGAGTGGCTGCGGATCTTCACGGACGCGGAGGCCTAGCGCCTCCGTCGAGGGCCGCACGCCGATCCCAATCGGATCGTCGGGCGGGGCGCCAGGTAGGGTCGATCCTGCCCACGGTGGGATAACCGTGGTAGCCGACGGTCAGGCCGGCGACGAGCGACAGCGGAGACCGCCCAGAGATCCCCTGGCAGCGGATTGTACGTTCGAACAGGAGACAGCCGAACCCGACGAGGCACGCCCGCGAGCCCAAGGGCGCTGCTTGTCCCAGATATCACGGCATGGGCAGGATTCCGACGAGCAGGCACTTGATCGTCGGCAGATCGCCCCCGAGACCGGCGTGGCCCGGACAGCGAGATCGGCCCACAAGCAAGATCGCCCCCGCGGGCCCTGCCCGGGAGGCGATCGGTGCGATGACTGACGATAGATGATGCCAGCCGTTCCGCGATCCGAGCCTGCTGGCCGGTTAGTCCATGGTTACTCGGCTCGTGATCGGAGTGCGGATGCTTGCCCCCGGCCGTCCCGGTGGTCCCCCAGGACGTGCTGCCTGTCCGTGCTCCGATCCGTGACCGACGCCCCAGGTTTGTTCCCGGAGTGCCGCGGTACGGCTCACACGCATCCTACGTTCGGAGGCTCCGCGCGGGCAATGGAACGTCCGTCCCGATCGGCGGTGGGCGATGGTCGGGCGCGCGGGCGCACCAACACGGGACCGGCGTACCAGGTGCCGGGATGCACCGCCGGTGCACGCGGCGCACGTGCCCGGTGCATGTCGCGAGCGCCACGGCTCGAATCCGGACGGGACCGTAGGCTTCGCCCGTGCGCCGCCTCGCATCCGCTTCCTCGCTCGTTTGTGCCCTCCTCGCCATGCTAGCCGCCGGTTGCACGCCCGGTTCCCCGTACTCGAGCTTCGACCCGAAGGTCCCATGCACGACCGATGGCCGCTTCCCGGGAGCCTATCCGGACCTCGAGGCGCGCGTGCCCGCCCGGTTCGCCGGCCGCGGGCCGGACACGCTCGACTCCGGCCGCAACTGCACGGCCGCCGAGCTCGGGACGCTGGCCGGCCACGGCATCCGCGAGGTCCGCTTTGCGGGCGGCACCTGGCAGCTCTCGGGCGAGTCGGGCGTCACCCTCGCGGTCTTCACCGGGGACGGGCTGACCGCGGAATGGCTCGGCGAGTGGTACGAGTCGAGCGCGCGGGGCGCCCGGAGCACCCAACAGATCACGCCCAGCCGTCCCAGCGTCGCGGGCAGGCAGGCATACCGGCTCGACACGGTCAACGGCCAGTCCGACCAGACGGTGATCACGCTGGACGCGCCCTCGGCCGACGCGGCGGCCGGCATCGTGTTCGTCGTCATCGCCGCCGACGTGCCGGAGTCGAGCATCCAGGACGCGATCGCGGCCTTCCCGACGGGCGGCGGGTAGGGATGCGACCGGCGCATCCCGGAGCCGGTGCTAGCATCGGATCGATGGACGACTGGTCGACGCGGAGGCGCGATTGGGAGGAGCGCCGGCTCCGTCCGGCCCTCGAGCGGAGCCAGGAGCGTCGTCCGCGCTTCTCGACGATCAGCGACGTCGACGTCGAGCGCCTGTACGGGCCATGGTCGTTGCAGGAAACGGCCGACCGCGAGCCATCCGGAGGGGGCGGCCCGACGGCGGTCGACCACCACGGTGACTCGCTGGGTGGCGGCCGCTGGGACGACTTCGATCCGGCCCGCGACGTCGGGCTCCCGGGCGACCCGCCGTTCACCCGAGGCGTCCATCCGACCGGCTACCGGAGCCGGCTGTGGACGATGCGGATGTTCGCGGGCTTCGGCGCCGCGGAGGACACGAACGCGCGTTTCCGGCAGCTCCTCGACGCCGGGCAGACCGGCCTCTCGATCGCGTACGACATGCCGACGCTCTACGGCTACGACACGGACGACCCGCCGGCAGAGGGCGAGTTCGGGACGTGCGGGGTCGCCGTGAGCTCGCTCGCCGACATGGAGGTGCTCCTCGACGGCCTGCCGCTCGACCGGGTGAGCACCTCGATGACGATCAACTCGCCGGCGGCCCCGATCTGGGCGATGTACATCGCCGCGGCCGAGAAGCGCGGCTTCCCGCGGGCCGCCCTGGAAGGCACGACCCAGAACGACATCCTCAAGGAGTTCGTCGCCCAGAAGGAGTTCCTCTTCCCGCCGGACCACTCGATGCGTCTCGTGACCGACACGATCGAGTTCGGCACACGCGAGCTGCCGCGTTGGAACACGATCAGCATCAGCGGGTACCACATCCGCGAGGCTGGCTCGACGGCGGTCCAGGAGCTGGCGTTCACG
>VBHW01000075.1:0-6431 GCA_005881055.1 Chloroflexota bacterium | reverse complement strand
CAACAGCCACAACGACTTCTTCGAGGAGGTCGCGAAGTTCCGCGCATCGCGCCGGATCTGGCACAAGCTCATGACCGAGCGCTACCGCGCCGAGAACGAGCGCTCGACGTGGATGCGCTTCCACACGCAGACGGCGGGCGTCAGCCTGACGGCGCAACAGCCGCTGAACAACCTCACCCGCGTCGCGATCCAGGCCCTCGCCGCCGTCCTCGGTGGCACGCAGTCGCTCCACACCGACGCTTACGACGAGGCATGGGCCGTCCCGTCCGCCGAGGCGGCGTTGCTCGCTCTCCGCCAGCAGCAGATCATCGCCGACGAGACCGGGGTCGCGAACACCGTCGATCCGCTCGGGGGGAGCTGGTTCGTCGAGGCGCTCACGAACCGGACCGAGCGGGCCGTGTGGCGCTACCTCGACGAGATCGATCGCCGCGGCGGCATGGTCCAGGCGATCACCGAGGGGTACCCCCAGCGCGAGATCGCCGACGCGGCGTACCGCTTCCAGCGGGAGCTCGATTCGGGCGAGCGGACGATCATCGGCGTCAACCGCTACGCCGACCCGGAGGAGGAGCTGGCGATCCCGCTCCTCGAGGTCCCCGAGGCGTCGCTGCGAGCACACCTCGGCCGTCTGGAGCGCGTCCGTCGTGAGCGCGACGGCGAGGCGGTCGGGTCGGCCCTCGCCGCGCTGCGCGATGCGGCGCGGCAGCCCGGGTCGTCAGAGGCGAACCTCATGCCGCACTTCCTCCGCTGCGCGCTCGCGTACGCGACCCTGGGCGAGCAGTGCGCGGTCCTGCGCGAGGTGTTCGGGGAGTACCGGGAGCCGGTCGCGGTCTAGTCAGGACCGGTCGCGTCAGGCTCCGCCTGCGGCGTTCGGGACCCCCTCCGCCTGCCCGGAGCCTTCGACCTCGGCGTCACGCGCGACGGCGATGATGACCCCGACGAGCAGGACGATCGCGAGGCCGCCCACGAGGCTGAGGCTGCCCGCGGCAACAGCGACCGCCAGGAGCAGGATGACCACGAGCAGGAGCGTGCTCTCGGCATACAGCCAGAGCCGCGTGGCCGGTACGAGGCGATTCAGACGGGCATCGTCCCGCTCGGCCCGGTCGGCAACCTGCCATCTCCACACGCCGACCGAGCGGACGACGTGGAAGACGGCGAAGACGAGGATGGCGCCCATGAGCACCGAGCGAACAGCGGCGCCTTGAACGTCCGATGCGCGTTGAGGAAGCGCGCGTAGCGGTCGGCGAGACCCTTCACGGGCCCGGGCTGGATGATCGCGAACAGCGCGACCACCAGGACGACGAGGGACGCCATGAGCGGCAGGGGCGCGCCGCCCCGCAGGCCCTCCACGAGCCGGAGGATCGGCGAGATGGCAAGGCCGAAGACGAGCACGGCCGGGATCCCCGCGTCGAGCGCACGGACGACCCCGTCCATGACCGGCTGCCGGCCCCAGGTCTCGCCCCAGTCGCGAATCGGCAGGAGGACCTGTACGAGGGCGAGGATGGCCACGGCCCACAGACCCGCGTGACCGATGACGTCGACCGCGCTCCGGACCCCAGGCGGAGGCTGGCGGACGAGGCCGGCGACCTGCTCGACCTGCTCGTGGCCGGGAAGCCAGCTCCAGACCGTGCCCAGTGCTCCCGCGAACACGGGAATGAGCCCGCCACCCACCGCGAGGGCGACGAGGATCGACCCGATCGTCGCGACGAACGCCAGTCGGTTCCAGAGCGCGAGGAGGTAGACCCGCTGCCGGCGCCGGTCGGCCCACGTCTCGTCCGGGCTCGGTCGCCAGGTCGCGGGCGGATAGAACCTCGAACTGCTCCTCGCCCGCCCGGCAGTCTCGATCTCCCGCAGCACGGGGATGACGAACTCTTCGTCGTTGTCCCAGTACGTCCCGTGGTCCTCGCCGATGCTGCGCCGGTTGTAGACCTTGTCCTCGGCGGGTACCGGCGAGGCGCCGGGCACCTCCAGCCCCCCGCACGGCGCTGGGTCGTGCGACGCCCAGAAGTCCCGCCACCGTCCGGCCCGCAGCTGCGGAGCGACGAGACGGGCGGCGACGGGCATCTCCTCGGCCTGCTGGTCCGGCGACATCCGGCCGATGATGTGGAGGCCCAGGTTGACCGCCTCGCCGTGGCTGATGAACGTGTCGACCGTGACGTTCCCGAACGCGGGATCGGAGAGCGCCATCGTCGCCACGATCGTCCCCCCGGAGTGACCGACGACGACGATCCGCTGGCAGCCGTGGTGCCGCAGCGCGCGGATCGCCCGGATGAGGCGGCCCCGGATGTTCGCCGATTGCGCCGGATCGGACAGGAGAACCCGCGCGTCGCCCCACCACGTCGTCAGGAACGTCTCGAGCTGCTGGGCGGTCACCGCGTCCTTCACGGCCGCGATGGGGATGAGCGATGCGAGCCCGCGCATTGCCGCCCAGCCGAGGAGCACGACGGAGACGATGGTCGAGACGAACAGCCCGAGCCCCAACCGGCCGAGCCGCTGGTCGGTGTCGGTCGAGTAGTTCCCGTTCTGCCTGAGGATCGCCGAGACGATCCGCCCGACGGTTCCCTGGCGGCCGCACCAGTCGATCATCGCCTGGAGGGTCGGGGGCTGGATCGCCGCGGCCCACCACGCCTCGGTCGCGACCCACGTCTGGGGGATGCGGCCCCCCTCGGAGGCCGCCCCGCGATCGCCGGGCACCTGGATCGTGATCATCGGGATCGTCTCGCCCTCGAAGTCCATCTCGGCGCGGACGACGCTGTCGGGGCCGGAGCGGTCCCCGAGGACGAGGTCTCCGGGTGGCACGGTCCGCTTCCAGACCTCGATCGTCCGCAGCACGGGTTCCGACCACTGGAGGAGGAACTCCTCCGGCCGCTGGCTGCCGATACCGTGGACGAAGACGATGCCAACCGAGTTCGGGATCCGCTTGCCTCGCCGTCCGCGGACCGGCTGAGCGGCCTGGGCTTCCGGGCGGGCATCGTCCGGAGCGGCGTTCTCGCCGGCCCGCTCCGCCGCGCGAGCCTCCAGCTCGAGCTCGGACTGGACGTAGCCCTTGCCGATGATGGGCATGCCCGAACGGTACTCCCTCGGGGGGCGCCCGAATTCGACCTCGCGGTACGATCCGCGAGGTGATGTACCTCAACGCGCTCGAGTTCCTCGACGAGGAGCGGGAGGCATGGCGCCCGTTCGAGGAGCTCACGTCACTGTCCGACGAGGACCTCGCGCGACCGTGCGGGGATGCCCACGGCTGGTCGGGTCGGGACCTCATGGGCCATCTCCTCTCCGGGCTCGAGAACGCGCTCGCGGCCGCCCGCGAGCTCGCCGTCGGCGAGCGGAGCGCGACGATCGCCCGGTTGGACGCCGAGTGGGAGTCCCGCGGCGGTGACGTCGTCAACGCCGAGCTGACGGAACGTTATGGCGCGCTGCCTCTCGCCGACCTCCGTGCCCGCTACGCGTCGGTGCCCGGCGAGCTGCGCGGGACGCTGACCGTCGTCCCCGAGTCGCGCTGGGTGAAGCATCCCGACCACATGCGCTGGATCCTGGACGAGACGATCGACCACTACGCCGAGCACGAGCCCGACCTGCGGGCGATCGTCGCGCAGGCCGGGTCGAGCGGGTGAGCCCGGGTGACGGTCGCGTCGCTGGTGCGGCTGATGCCGCTGGATTGGCAGAAGCCGACGTACTGGGGTCGTCCCTGCCTTCGCTCGTGGTCGCCGTCACGGATGGGCTCGCCGACGTCGAGCGGGTGGAGGCGAAGGACGAGGTCACGTGGGCGCGCAGCGGGCACCCCTTCGCCGCGCTTGCCGGCGACCTCCTCGAGGTGAGGCTCCAGGAGCCCGTTGCGCGGGCTGCGCTGCGCACGCCGGACACGTCCGCGTCCGCCCGCGGAGAGGGCTGGGTGCGCTTCGCTCCTGCGAGCCTCGACCGCTATGCCGCCGATCGGGCGAGGGCGTGGATCGAAAGCGCGTGGAGGCACGCCGCGAGCTGAGCCTGGCCGGCCGGTATCGAAAGTTCGCGGCCATTCTTGCGCCCAGGGAGAATTTCGCCGGCTTCAGGCCCCGATTCGGGCCGGTCGGGACGCGCGAACACTGGTTCTCGTGCGTGAGCGACTGCCCGAACGGCCTCGCCGGCGGTCATCCAGGCCGGATCCGCCCCGTCGGGACGGCAGAATTCTCCGAGGGCGCAAATTTGGCCGCAAGCCGCTACCGCGCCATCCGGTGTGGCCTATCGAGAGCCGGCGCCCAACTGTATTGCGACGACCCCGGCGGTGCCGGGTTCGTGGGTCTGGGCAGGGTAAGAACGAGCGGTCAGGCGCTCGCTTTGGCGCCGTACTGCGCGAGCCCGAACTGGGCCTCGAGCTGCTCGAGCGGCCGGAAGCCGACCACGCCCATCGGCTGCTGGCCGGGCCGGAAGAAGGCGATCGTCGGGATGCTCATGATGTTGAACAACCGCGAGAGCTCCGGGTTCGCGTCGACGTCGACCTTGACGACGTTCACGCTCCCCTCGTACTTCTCGGCGAGCTTCTCCATCTCGGGGGCGACCATCTTGCATGGCCCACACCAGGCGGCCCAGAAGTCCACGACCGTCGGCTTGTCGTTCTGGATGACGAGCTCTTCGAAGTTGGCATCGGTCGCGACCTTGATGTCGACCATGTTCCGTGGGTCCTTTCTCCCGCGTTGCGGGACGGCATCTCCGCCCTATCGGGCGAGTGACTGGATGAGTCGGTAGGCCTCGATGACCCGCTGGTCCGCGAGGCTGTAGTACACGGTGTTGCCCTCGCGTCGGGTCGTCACGAGTCCGGCGCGCCGCAGCACCGCGAGGTGCTGGCTCATGTTGGGGATCTGGCAACCGACCCGGCTGGACAGGTCGCTGACCGACAGCTCGCCGACCTGGAGGGACTCCAGGACGCAGAGCCGCTTGGGATCGGCGAGCGCCTGGCCGACGGCTGCGAACCGCTGGCGGTCGAGCTCGCTCGACACCTGCGCCATCAACATGCAGCCAGTCTGTCACTGATTGCGCAAATACGCAACTTGAATGAGCGCCGACCGCCCAGCGCCGGCAGGGTCGGGGTGTCGGAAGCGTCTGCGATACTGCGCCGATGCCGGAGCGGATCGTGCCCATGGAGCAGCTGCTGGCCGCTCGCGAGGTGGTCGCCGGGCAGGTCCACCGGACGCCGATGCTGAGCTCCGCCACGGCGGCCCGGGTGATCGCCGCGAGCGGAGGACCGCCGATCGCCGACGGCCGGCTCTATGTGAAGGCCGAGAACCTCCAGGTCACGGGCTCGTTCAAGCCGCGAGGGATGCTGAACAAGGTCGCGGCGTTGTCCCCGGCCGAACGCGAGCGCGGCATCGTGACGTTCTCGGCCGGGAACGCTGCCCAGGGGTACGCCTGGGCGGCGCGGACCGTCGGCGTGCATGCGGTCGTCGTCATGCCGGTCGGGGCGGTCCAGTCGAAGGTCGAGGCCTGCCGCGGGTACGGTGCGGAGGTCGTCCTCCATGGAACGCACATCGACGAGACCCTCGCGATGGTCGAGGAGATCGCGCGCGAGCGCGGCCTCGTCTTCGCCCACCCGTTCGACGACCCCCACGTCATCGCCGGCTACGGCACGATGGGCTTCGAGATTCTCGAGGACGTACCCGAGCTCGACGTGCTCGTGGTCGGGATCGGCGGAGGCGGGCTCATCAGCGGCGTTGCCGCGGCCGTGAAGGAGCGACGGCCGGGCGTCCGCATCTACGGCGTGGAGCCGGACCAGTCCAACGCGGTCTCGATCGGGCTCGAGCGCGGCGAGCCGGTGCAGATCCGCCCGCACACGGTCGCCGACGGGCTCGGCGCACCCTTCGCCGGCCTCTGGACGCTGGCGATGTGCAGTCGGTACGTCGACGAGATCGTGCTGCTGGACGACCCGACAATCCTGTCGGGCGTGCGGTTTGCCGCGGAGCGGATGAAGCAGGTGTTCGAGCCGGCGGGCGCGGCGGCACTCGCGGCCGTGCTCCACGGACGCGTCCCGATCCGTCCCCGCGAGCGCGTGTGCGTCGTCGCCTCGGGCGGCAACGTGGAGATCGGACGATTGGGCGCCCTGATCGAGGGCGCGGCGCCGCTACCGCATTGAGCCGGGCATGAAGGGGGATCGGCCACCGCCGCCGTCGGACGCGCCGCGGCCGGCCGAGATACAGCCCGTCGATGCCCCGGCGGGCATACCCGCGCCGCCCCAGCCGCCGCCGAGTCCGCTGGAGGCGCTGCCGCTCTCCGCGTCACGGATCCTCAGCCTCAGCTTCGACCTCCTCGTCGGGGGCCGCACCGAGCTGCGCCGGGGATCGCTGTACATCGGCCTCGTCCTGCTCCTGACGGTCGGGCCGCTCGTGCTCCTCCTGTGGGGCTTCGTGGCCGCTGGGCACGACCTGGTGGCGGACCTCACGGATCCGCGGGGGATGTCGCGGTCC
>VBHW01000059.1 GCA_005881055.1 Chloroflexota bacterium | reverse complement strand
CGATCCACGACATCGAGTCCGAGGTCCTCGCTGCGTCGATCCGGCACCCGCAGCACGTCACCCAGGCGGCTCTCGCGGGCGCCCACATCGCGACGTTGCCGTTCAAGGTCCTTCAGCAGATGGTCCACCATCCGCTCACGGACAAGGGCATCGTCCAGTTCCGCGCCGACTGGGAGAAGGCGCGCGCGACGCTCGCGAGCAAGAAGGGAGACTGACCGACCGAGGTCAGTTGCGACCGACCGGGGTCGGCCGGCCGGGGGTCGGCCGCCGGGGGTCGTCCCGCCCCGATCCGCCCATCGCGGAAGCCGCCTCGGTCAGCGCGACCCGGCGTACCAGCGACCGTCGCGCATGACCCGGGCGACCCGCAGGTCGTCGTCGAGCTCGACGAGATCGGCCGCCTGACCGACTGCGACGCGGCCGCGGTCCTCGATCCCGAGCAGCCTCAGCGGGTTGCGCGAGGCGGCCTCGACGGCCGCCGGAAGGTCGACGCCTGATCGGACGAGGTTGCGGACCGCCGTGTCGAGGGCGATGACCGAGCCGGCCAGCGCTCCGCTCTCGACGAGGGTGCACTTGCCGTCCCGCACGTCGACCTCGAGCCCGCCGATCGTCATGCGACCGTCCCCGGCGCCCGCAAGGGCGAGGGGATCGCTCACGAGCAGGAGCCGGGCCGATGGCTTCGTCCGGGTGATGATCGGCCAGAGCGCGACGTCGACGTGGTGCCCGTCGGCGATGAGCTCCACGAACGCCTCGTCGTTCACGAGCCCGGCGACGGCCAGCCCGGGGGCGCGATGGTCGACGCCGGTCATCGCGTTGAAGAGGTGGGTCGTCGTCCGAGCGCCCGCGGCATAGCCGGCCCGGGCGGTCGCGAGGTCCGTGCCGGAATGACCGAGCGAGACGACCACCCCTCGCCCGTGCATCCAGCCGATGAGCTCGAGCGCACCGGGCAGCTCCGGCGCGATCGTCGTGACGCGCAGGCCGTCGAGCAGCGGCTCGAGGGCCGCCGTATCGACGTCCGCGGGGTCGCGCAGGAACAGGGGGTTGTGCGCGCCGCGCCGGGCCTGGGCGAGGAACGGGCCCTCGAGGTTGAACCCGAGCGGCCGCGCCCCGTCGGCCGGGTGAGCCGGCATCCAGCGCCGGACGCGGTCCGCGAACGCGCCGAGCTCCTCGACCGGCGAGCTGACGGCGGTCGGCAGGAACGAGGTGACCCCGTGAGCGAGCAGGGCCTGCGCCATCCCGTCGAGCTCCTGCGGCGAGCCCATCGCATCGTGGCCGCCCCAGCCGTGGACGTGGACGTCGACGAACCCGGGAGTGACGAAGGGCAGCGCCCGATCCCCCTCGCCGCCTGCCTCGCCACCGCGCTCGTCGAGGTCGACGGCGACGATGTGCCCATCCTGGACGCGGATCCGGCCCGCCGCCACCCGATCGTCGAGGACGAGCCTGCCTCGGATGTCGTCCGAACTGTTCATGGGCACGTCGCGTGCGTCACTTCACGAAGGGACGCAGCGTGTCGCGCGCCACGAGGAAACCGCGCTTCAGGAGGTCGTCCGTGCCTTCGAACTGCCGATCCTCGTGCTCGATGATGCAGTCGCCCGTGTACCCCACGCGGTACAGGTCCGCGAAGATCCGCCCCCATTGGACCTCACCGAGCCCGGGAACGCGGGGGATCTGCCAGCCGATACCCGAGGAGAGCGTCCCGCGCACGCCTGGAAGTGGAGGATATGGGGACCGAACTCGCGGATGAACCGCTCCTGGTCGATCATCAGCCAGACGAGGTGCGACGGGTCGAAGTTCAGGCCGATCGTGTCGCCCCACGTCTCGAGGATCCGCCGCCAGATGTACGGCGACCATGCGATGTTGTGGCCGGCCGGCCATTCGTCGCGGCCGAAGATCATCGGGCAGTTCTCGATCGTGATTCTCAGCCCGTTGTCCTGTGCGAAGCGGACGATGTCCGGCCAGACGCGGCGCGCCTCGTCCCAGTTCTCGTCCTGGGTCCTGGCGGCATCGCCACCCATGAACGTGTTGACGACCGGCACGCCCATCTTCCGGGCCGCCGTCATGACGTGCCGAAGATGGCCGATGACCTCGGCGCGGTGCTCGGGGTCCGGATGGAGCGGGTTCGGGTAGTAGCCAAGACCCGAGATGGCGAGGCCCTTGCTGCGGAGCTCGTCGGCGATCTCCGTCGCCTGACCGTCCGACAGGATTGCCACGTCGATGTGCGCGGTGCCCGCGTATCGCCGCTCGGTGCCCCGCGCGACCGGCCAGCAGGCGATCTCCAGGACCTCGAAGCCGCTCGCCGCGGCCCAGTCCGCGACATCCATGAGCGGCGTCTCCGCGAACGGCGCGGTGAGGATCCCGAGCTTCATGCGGACCGGGCCGCCAGCTCGACCGTCACGTCGCGGCGCCCACCGGACCGCCGGTCCGAGCCACATCGACCCAGCGACCCGTCCGCGCGCTCCTGGCCACCGCGTCGCCGACGAGCATCACGTCGTGGCCGTCCGCGAACGTCGCGTACCGCGGCCGTTCGGCGGGCCGCCCGCTCGCGACGTCGGCGTAGATCGCGCGGAACAGCGCCCCGAACGTGTCGCCGAATCCCTCGGTGTGGCCTGCCGGCAGCGCCGTCGCGGCACGTCCCCCCGCGCTCATCAGGGCAGGATTGCGCTGGAGCACCTCGTTGGGGCGGTCGCGATGGCCGAGCCACAGGTGGTCGGGCGCCTCGGAGTCCCACGCAGCCGCGCCCAGCGAGCCATCGATCTCCCACTGGAGCGAGTTCTTCCGGCCCGGGCTGATCTGCGACACGCTGACGACGCCACGTGCGCCGTTCGCAAAGCGCAGGAGGATCGAGGCGACGTCCTCCGTGGCCATCTCGCGGGCGACCGTGTCGGCCGATCGCTCGGTGGAGAAGGTCTCGACCGGCCCGCGGGGCTGGCGACGGACCGGGATGAACGTCGCGAGGTCGGCCATGACCGCCTCGACCCGTCGGCCGGTGATGAACGACAGGAGATCGAGCCAGTGCGAGCCGATATCGCCAACCGCGCGGAGCGCCCCGCCCTTGTCGGGCTCGAGGCGCCAGTTCCAGTCGGTGTCGAGGAGCAGCCAGTCCTGGAAGTACCGGCCCGTGACGAATCTGACGTCACCGAGCCCGCCCTCCGCCACGAGGTCGTGGGCGTGCTGGTTCACCGGGTAGAAGCGGATGTTGAAGTTCACGGCGTTGACGAGCCCGCTCCGCTCCGCGACGGCGACGAGCTCCGACGACTCGGCCGCCGTCATCGCCAGGGGCTTCTCGCAGACGACGTGGCGCCCGGCTTCGAGGATCTCGCGGGCCTGGGGTACGTGGAGGTGGTTCGGCGACGTGACGTGGACGACGTCGACGGACTCGTCGGCCAGGACGGCCTCCAGCGAGGGATAGGCGCGAGCCACGCCGAGCGCCTCGGCCCGCTCTCGTCCGCGGTCGGGGCTGCTGCCGAGGACGCCCCGGACACTCACGCCGATCCGGCGCAGCGCCTCGACGTGGACGGTGCCGATGAAGCCCGCCCCGATGACGGCCGCGCCGATCTCCGAGACCCGGCTCATGACGCTCTCCTCCATCCACCCCAACCGGCGCTCTTCGGGCATGTCGGGCCCACACCTCGCACAGTATCGACCGTCCGCCGCGCGCGGAGAATCCGCCGTGGCGCACGGTCGGGCCAACGGTCCTGCCGTCGATCATTCCGAGAAGCCCGTTGACGAACGGGTGTTCGGGCCATAGACTTCACATATCCCCTCCCGGCGCTCTGCAGCGGCACGCTTTCCGCGCGAGCCATCCGGTGAGGACGAACGCCCATTTCCCTACCGGTGATTCCCGTTATGCCGCAACTCAGTCCCGATCAGCGCGATCGTTCCCGCCGTCGCGGTCGCCGCCGCCCGCAGGGTGCCATCCGCGCGCCCGTCTCCGAGTACGACGAGCAGCAGGAGATCGAGGCCGCGCGCGAGCGCAACGACCTCGACATCAGCGACCTGCGCGAGATGAGCGTCACCGAGCTCCGCCAGGTCGCCCGGGAGCTCGCGCTCGAGACCGGCACCCAGGAGCGGCGCGACGACATCGCCGACCGGATCCTCCAAGCGCAGACCGAGCGCGCCGGCCTCGACTACGCGAGCGGCATCCTCGACATCGTCGACGAGGGCTTCGGCTTCATGCGCCGCCATGGCCTGCTGCCCAGCGCGGAGGACGTCTACGTCAGCTCGAGCCAGGTCCGCCGATTCGGGCTCCGCATCGGCGATCGCGTGGCGGGAGCGGTTCGGTCTCCCCGCGACGCCGAGAAGTACTGGGGCCTCCTGCGCGTCGACTCGGTCAACGGCGTCGACAGCGACACCGCCCGCCGGCGCGACCAGTTCGGGGATCTCACGCCGGTCCATCCCGACGAGCTCATCAACCTCGAGACCGACCCGAAGAACCTCAGCCAGCGGTTGATCAACCTCGTCAATCCGCTCGGCAAGGGCCAGCGCGCCCTCATCGTCAGCCCGCCCAAGGCCGGCAAGACGTTCCTGCTCAAGCACATCGCGAACGGCGTCTCGACGAACTACCCGGAGGTCCTCCTCATGGTCGCGCTCATCGGCGAGCGCCCGGAGGAGGTCACCGACATGCGCCGCTCGGTCAAAGGCGAGGTCATCAGCTCAACCTTCGACGAGCCGACCGAGAACCACACCCACGTGGCGGAGATGGCCCTCGAGATCGCGAAGCGCCAGGTCGAGACGGGCCGCGACGTCGTCATCCTCCTCGACTCGATCACGCGGCTCGCCCGCGCGTACAACCTCGCCCTGCCGCCCTCCGGCCGGACGCTCTCGGGCGGCATCGATCCGATCGCCCTGTACCCGCCGAAGCGGTTCTTCGGGGCCGCGCGGAACATCGAGGAGGGCGGCTCGCTGACGATCATCGGGACCTGCCTCATCGACACCGGCTCGCGGATGGACGACGTCATCTACGAGGAGTTCAAGGGCACCGGCAACAGCGAGCTCATCCTCGACCGCAAGCTTGCCGAGAAGCGGATCTTCCCGGCCATCGACGTCCAGCGCTCTGGCACCCGGCGTGAGGAGCTGCTCCTCGAGGATGGGACGCTGAAGATGGTCTGGACGATGCGCCGGATGCTCTCGGCGGTCGGCACGAACGAGGGGATCGAGCTGCTCCTCAACCGCCTCTCGAAGACCGAGAACAACACCCAGTTCCTCGCGACGCTGACGAAGAGCCTCGACTCCTGATCGAGGGCCTCTCGCGTCCGGCCGGGGAGGACTCCCGGCGTCATTGCAGGGTTGCGATGCGTCTGATAGGGTTCCGGCTGCCAACGTCACGCCCGATGCAAGCCGTCGGGCACGAGCCGCATACGAGACCCCCAGCTCGATAGCGACCCTCGGACGGTCGACCGATCACCGGGCGGCAACCCGTCGCCCCCGCGCCGACCCTCGCGCCCCCTGACCGTCCATCCGCAGGAGACCGTATTGCTGAACGCGACGGTCGGCGTGCGGCGCCTGCTTGTGCGTCTGCGTCCCGGCCCGCCACGACGATCGATCCCTCGCGTCAGTCATGCCCGACACAGCGCCGTCACGGCCATCGCCGGCGCGTTCGCTTGGCTGCTGGCGTTCAGCTCCGTGGTCATGAGTCGAGCGGCGAAGCTGCCGCGGGCAATGCGGAGGGCGCGCCCGATCGCGACCCGGCGTCCGACCGGGGTCCGGCATCCCAGCCCGAGCACGCCACTCGCCGAACACCACGTCGCCGACAGGCACCTTGCCGAGCGGCATCCCGCGGGCGCCCACCGGATCCGCACCCAGGAGGTGCTTCTCCGGCGCCTCCGGCGCGGTACCGCCGGCCTCCGTCGCCTCTCATGGCTCGCGGCACGCAGTGCGCTCAGGTCGCCCGGCGTTCGCGAACGGGCGATCCCGCTCGGCGTCGCGACCCTCGTCCTCGTCGCGTCCGCGGTGAGCGTCACCGCCGGATCGGGTTCCTCGACCGGGATCGGCAACACCGGACCGGCCGGCGAGGCACCCCGGCTGGCGATCGCCGGGGCCGATGGCGCCGACAGCGCGACCGGCTATGACGGCTCGTCGGTGGGCGCGCGCATGGCGGCGCTCGACGGGCCCGAGCGGCGGACGGACCCGGAGGGCCCGTTCCTCGACGATGGCACGCTCCTCATGCCCGTCGCGGTCAACACGACCGTCGCCGACGGCAGCGCCAAGCTCAAGCCGTACAAGGTCCGTTCCGGGGACACGCTCACCGGCATCGCCCACCGCTTCGGCGTGAGCATGATGAGCATCTGGTGGGCGAACAGCCTCACCTCGAAGGACAAGCTCCACATCGGGCAGGTCCTCCTCATCCCGCCCGTCACCGGGCTCGTCATCACCGTCGCCGACGGCGACACCCTGGACTCGATCGCCCAGCGGACGGGCGCGACCCCGGACGAGATCGTCGCCTACAACGGCCTGGCCGACACGAACCTCGTGATCGGCCAGAAGCTCATCATCCCGGGCGCCCAGGGCGCGGCGATCCCGATGCCGAAGCCCACGCCGAAGCCCGTCGCGCGGTCGTCGGGATCGTCTTCCTCGACCTCGTACCGGCCACCGCCCGCGACATACGGCGGCGGGCCGTTCGCCTGGCCGGTGCCCGGCGGGACGATCAGCCAGTACTTCCATTACGGCCACCCCGCGATCGACATCCAGGCGCCGTACGGCACGCGCGTCGTGGCCGCAGCCAGTGGGACCGTCATCTACGCCGGCTGGAACAACAACGGCGGTGGCTACCAGGTGTGGATCAGCCACGGGTCGGGCCTGTACACGACGTACAACCACCTCTCGGCCATCACGGTCGGCGTCGGTGAGCGGGTCGGCCGTGCCGAGCAGGTCGGTCGGGTCGGACAGTCGGGCTGGGCCACCGGGCCGCATTGCCACTTCGAGGTGTGGCGCGGGTATCCCTGGCAGGGCAGCTCCTACCGCGTCAACCCGCTCATCTACCTCTAGGCGACCCCCGAGCTCGTCCCCCACGGCCGGGATCGCTCGGCGGGCAGGTCTCTCTGGCCGCCCCGCGATCGGGCCATGGGACAATCCCGCTCGATGTTCCTCGACCGCGTGACGATCTGGGTGGCGGCAGGCGCCGGGGGCGATGGCGCCGCCACCTTCCGCCGCGAGGCCCACGTCCCGCGCGGCGGTCCGGACGGGGGTGACGGCGGCAGGGGTGGCTCGGTGACCCTGTCGGTCGACCCCGGCCAGACCACCCTGCGCGACTTCCGCCACCATCATCACTTCCGCGCTGGGGCCGGTGCTCGGGGGATGGGCGCGCGGCGGCACGGGAAGGCGGGCCAGAACCTCGTCCTCGCCGTGCCGCCCGGCACCGCCGTCTACGACGACGGCGCGGGCGCGCTCATCGCAGACCTCGTCGCGAGCGGCCAGGAGGCGCTCGTCGCGCGCGGGGGACGGGGTGGGCTCGGCAACACGCACTTCGCCACTGCGACGCACCAGGCGCCGCGCCATGCGCAGAAGGGCGAGCCCGGGCAGGAGCGCTGGCTGCGGCTCGAGCTCCGCCTCATCGCCGACGTCGGCCTCGTGGGTCTCCCGAACGCGGGCAAGTCGACCCTCCTCGCGGCGCTCACCGCGGCCCGGCCGAAGATCGCCGTCTACCCGTTCACGACCCTCGAGCCCAACCTCGGGGTCCTCGACCTCGGCGAGGACGACGAGCGGCGGCCGACCATCGCCGACGTGCCCGGGCTCATCGAGGGCGCCAGCCAGGGCGCGGGGCTCGGCCACGCGTTCCTCCGCCACGTCGAGCGGACGCGGATCCTCGTCCACGTCGTCGACGGCTCGTCACGCGATCCGGAATGGGACCATGGGGTGATCCGCGGCGAGCTGGCCGCGCACGACCCGGCGCTGCTCGAGAAGCCGATGCTCGTCGTCTTCAACAAGATCGACCTGCCGGCTGCCGCCGACCGCTGGGAGGCCTTCCGCCGCGAGCGACGGCGCGACGGGCCCACCGCGATCGCGGCCTCCGCGGAACGCGGGGACGGGCTCGATGACGTGCGCGCGGCAATCGCCCGGATGCTCCCGTCCGCAGCCGAGCTCGAGGCACCCCCGGAGCCCGCCGGCGTCGTCGTCCACCGCTTCGACACCGTCGGCGACGGCTTCGTCGTGCGCCTTCCGGGTCCGCGGCCGGCGGATCGAGCGGATCGCCGCCCAGACCGACTTCGACGTCGACGAGTCCGCGGGTCGCTTCCAGCGCGACCTCGCCCGCCTCGGGATCGACGCGGAGCTGCGCAGGGCGGGCATCGGGCCGGGCGACCTCGTGCGGATCGGCGCCACCGAGCTCGAGTGGGAGGCCGAGCCCTGGGACAGCCGGTGAACCCAGGGCCGGCAAAGGCAGGGGCGATGAGCTCCCGGGCGGCTGGCCCCGTCCCCGGCCGCTTCGGCATCCTCGGAGGCACGTTCGACCCGATCCACCACGGTCACCTCGCGATCGCCGAGGCTGCCCGCGACGCGCTCGGCCTCGAACGGGTCGTCTTCGTCCCGGCCCGCCAGCCGCCGCATCGTCCGGACCGGCCGATCGCCTCGGCCGACGATCGCGCCGCGATGGTGGCCCTCGCGATCGCCCCGAACCCGGCATTCACGATGTCGCGTGTCGAGCTCGAGCGGGACGGCCCGTCGTTCGCGGTCGACACCGTCGTGGCGTTCGCCGACGAGGAGCGGAAGGCCGGGCGCGAGCCCGCCCTGTGGTTCATCCTCTCGGCCGAGGCGTTCGCCGGCTTCCTCGACTGGCGCGAGCCCGGCCGCATCCTCGAAACGTGCCGGCTGGCGGTGCTGCCGCGCGACGGCCACCCCCCGGCGGATCCGGGTCCCGTCGCCGCGGCGTTCCCGGCGCTCGCGGATCGGGTGCACTCGCTCGACGGCCCGCGTCTCCGGCTCGCTGCGACCGAGATCCGCCGGCGGGCGGCACGCGGATTCTCCGTCCGCTACCTCGTGCCGGATGCGGTCGCAACGTACATCGGTGACCATAGCCTGTACCGGGACGGCGACCCCGCCGCCCGGGCCCGCGCCCGAGGTGACGACGCGTCGTGACAGACCCGATCCCAGCTCAGCAGACGAGGACGAGGCGGCCCAGGCCGAGCGGTGAGGCATCCGCGACGCTCCCGCGGGCCGACGGCCTGCCCAAGCGAACCGGACGGCACGCAGCCCGACCGGCCGATCGCTCGGAGCGGGAGGCGCTCGAGGTGGCGCGGCGGATCGTCGAGGTCGCCGAGGACAAGAAGGCCGCCGACATCGTCCTCCTCGACCTTGCCGGGCTCACGACCGTCGCCGACTACTTCGTCATCTGCTCCGGCGGTTCCGAGCGCCAGCTGGGTGCCATCGCCGACGGGATCCTCGAGGCCCTCCGCGAGGGGGGCGTCCGGCCGATCGGTCGCGAAGGCGAGCCGGCCTCCCACTGGGTCCTCGTCGACTTCGGCGCGGTCGTCGTCCACGTCTTCACGCCGCTCGAGCGCGACTTCTACCAGCTCGAGAAGCACTGGTCCGAGGCGCGGACGATCCTCCGGGTCCAGTAGCGCTGCCAGATACGAACGAGGCTCGTACCGCCGAGCCGCCCGCGGCTCAGATAGCGCCGGATACGAACGGGGTTCGTGCGGCGGGCCTTCCTGGTGGTCTATCGCGTCCAGATACGAATCCCCATCGTGGTTGGCACGATCGGCGTGGCACCCACGAGCCGCATTCGTATGTGTCATCTCCAGCGCGCGATGGACGACCTGGCCACGCACGATCGCTCACCCCGGGATTCGGAGCGCTCGATGCCGGCGCTGACACAACTCCCCAACGCACGAGCGTGGTTCGTATGTCGCACCGAAGAGAGGCCTCCGGCTGCAGGCGAGCGCGCGCAGG
>VBHW01000058.1 GCA_005881055.1 Chloroflexota bacterium | reverse complement strand
GCCCTCGGAGAGCCATTCCGCCTCGGCGTTCACGGGGAGCTGAGCTTCATCCTCGCCGAGGCTCGGATGGTCTACCGGTCGCCGGCGTACTACGGCGAGACGCTCAGCGTGGAGACGCGGATCACGCGGATCGGCCGAACGAGCGCGTCGATGGAGCACCGCATCACGGCGCGCGAGAGTCGCGTCGGGAAGGCCCGCCTCGTTGCCGTCTGCGAGTCCGTCGTCGTCCATTACGACTACGGCCGAGGCGCGCCGGAGCCCATCCCGCCGGAGGCTGCGGCGAGGATCGAGGCCTTCGAGGGACGACCGCTCCGCCGGGCGTAGGAGTACTCGCGACCACCCCGGACAGGACTAACGCGCCAGTGGCCGGACGCACCGCGTGCGCGAACATGACAGCGCGATAGGACATTCGCGTTGGACGTTGCGAACCCCGCCCGCCCGGCCCGTCCTGGATATCACGGAGCGAGACCCCACTCGTGACGACCGATTCGGAGGTATTCGGCACGACCGACGCACGCGCGGCCGCCACCGACCTGCTCGAACGGGGCATGATCGCCGCGAAGGCCGGGGACAAGGATCGTGCGCGCCGGCTCCTCCTCGAGCTCACCTCGGTCGACCCGGACAACGAGCTGGCCCACGTCTGGCTCGCGTCCGTTGCGCGCGGCCAGGAGGAGGCGCTCGACCACCTCCGCCGCGCCTGGCAGCTGAATCCCGCTCGCTCCGAGGTCATCGAGTCGCTGAAGACGATGCTGCTCCGCCTCGGGATCGCCGCCGCGGAAGCCGGCGACGACGCGCGGGCACGGACGCTGCTCGAGGAGTGCTGCGCGGTCGACCCGACCTATGACCGCGGCTGGCTGTGGCTCGCCTCCGTCGCGGGATCGCCTCGCGCCGCGATGGGTCACCTGCGCAAGGTGCTCGGGCTCGACCCACGCCACCCGCTCGCGACGACGACGCTCGAACGACTCCTCCTGCACGAGGGCATGGAGGCGGCGATGGCCGGCGACCGCCCCCTCGCGACCGAGTACCTCACCGAAGCGTCCGAGCTGAACCCGGCCAACGAGCAGGCCTGGGCCCTCCTCGCCCAGCTGGCGCCCGACGACAATGCGCGCCTGGCCGCACTCGAGCGTGCGCTGGCGGTGAGCCCCGACAGCGAGCGCCTGCAGGAGACGCTCGCCGCCGTGCGGTCGCGCCGTGAGATCGAGGTCGAGGCGGCCCTCGACGAGGCTTCTGTCGAGGCTTCCGAGGCACCGGCTCCTCCGGCTGAGAAGCCAAGGGCTGAACCGGCCAAGCCCGTGCCGCCCAAGGCCGAGACGACAAAGGCCGAGCAGCCCAAGAGCGAGGAAACGAGGCTCGAGCAGCCCAAGGTCGGTCAGCCGAAGGCCGAACCGCCGAAGGCCGAGCAGGGGAGGGTCGAGCAGGCGAGGATCGAGTCTCCGATGGTGGAGTCCTCGAAGGCTCCGGTGCGGGACGTCGCCGAGCCGAAGGCCGAACCGCCGAAGAGTACGACGCCGGCCGTCGACGCCGTGGCGCCCGAGAGCCGGACGATCTCGATCGAGGCCGCGGCTGCCGCCGAGGCGGAAGCGCAGGTCGCCGCCGAGGCCGCCGCCCTGGCCGAGGCCGAGGCTGAGGTGGCTGCTGTCCTCGAGGCCAAAGCCGCGGTTGAGTCCGCGAAGGCGCCAGTCGCGCAGGCGGCCGCCGACGTCGAGGCACCGACCCAGCCCGCTCGGAACCCCGGGACGGCGCCGATCGCGCCCGTTCCATCGCCAACGGCACCCGAGGCAAAGCCAGCGCCGCGATCCTCGACGCCGGGCACGGTCGACCGCTCGACGATCGAATGGCCCGAAGTCGACCTCGTCAAGCCACGCCAGCCGATCACGATCGTCGTCTCGCAGGGGGCGCGCCGTTCGGCGGCGCCCGAGCCGCCCAGGATCGCGCCGGCCGCGAGGGTCGAGCCGCCCGCCAGGGTCGAGCCGCCCGCCAGGGTCGAGCCGCCGGCCAGGGTGGAGCCGGTCATCGCGGAAGCCGCGGCCGAACCGATCACAGCAAAGGCAGTCGCCGCTGAGCCCGCGGCGCCGCCGCTGCCCCTTGCCCTGCCCGATGTCCCGCCCCCAGGACGCCGCGTTGCGCCGCGCAGCGCGGTGACGGGCGTCGCCAGTCCCGACGCCCTCCTTCCGCAGGCCCAGCCGCCCGCGGCGGAGCCTTACGTCGAGCCGATCGACGAGGCGGCACAGGCCGTTGGATCGTCGCCGGCCGTCGCACCGTCGCCGGCCGCCGTGCCGGCTCCGGATCGCCCCGCCACCGGGGAATCGCAGCCCGCACCCGACGAGGCCGCAACGATGGCGGTTCGTCCGAAGGTCACCCCTCTGGCGGTCGAGGCGGGTTGGACGCTGCTCCCGCCGGTCGACGACCAGCCGCCGGGCACCGAGCGCGTCGTCATGGTCGTCGACGACAGCCCGACTATCCGCAAGGCCGTGTCCGTCGGTCTCGAGGCCGAGGGCTACCACGTCGTCACGGCGGTCGATGGCCTCGACGCCCTCCGCAAGCTCGACGACGTCCGGCCCGACCTCATCCTCCTCGACATCACGATGCCCGGCATGGACGGCTACAAGCTCTGCCGGACCGTCCGCTCGAGGTCGAAGACGAAGGCGGTTCCCGTCGTGATGCTCTCCGGCAAGGACGGCTTCTTCGACAAGGTGCGCGGCAAGATGGCCGGCTGCACCGACTACATCACGAAGCCGTTCGCCACCAAGGCCCTGCTCGACACGGTCGCCCAGCATTGCGGCCTGCCGAAGTGAGGGGGCGCCGGACCCCGGCGTCGTGCGCTCGGGCGCATGTGCCGGGACCACGAATCGAGAGCCACCCGGGGAGGGTGCAATGACCAACGAGTCGATCCTCGTCGTCGACGACAACCCGACCGACCTCAACCTCATCGTCTCGCTCCTGTCCCATCGCGGGTACCGGGTGCTGACGGCGGTCGATGGCGAGGAGGCCGTGGCCAAGGCGTCGGAGGAGCGGCCCCGCCTCGTCGTGCTCGACATCGTCCTGCCGGGCGCGAGCGGCTACCAGATCTGCCGCCAGCTGAAGACGGCCGAGGAGACGCGCGAGTCGAAGGTGATCCTGGTCAGCGGCAAGGACCAGGCGAGCGACCGCTTCTGGGGCATGCGCCAGGGGGCCGACGAGTACGTGACGAAGCCGTTCACGAGCGAGCAGCTGCTCGCGGCGGTGGACCGGCAGCTCTGAGCCCATGCCCAAGGACCGACCGCTCCGACCGCGAGCGCGAAGCCGGCGGCGACGAGACCTCCCGACAGGGGCGGCCCTCGACGCGGCCGGGTCCGCCATGCCCAGCGTCGGCGACGCTGCCGCGACCCCGGAGCTGCCCGACCTGACGGCATTGGCGGCGCTCGGGTCGTTCCCCGACGGCGGCCGCGACCCGCTGCCGGGCCCCGACCTGCCGGATCTCGCGACGCTCCTCCGGCCGGCGAGCGCCGGGCGCGTGGACCTCCCGGATCTCGGCGCCCTCCGATCGCCGGACCCAGGCCTGCCTGACCTCAGCGCACTGACGACCGCGGGCGTCGGGATGCCGGACCTCGACGTCCCGCCCGATCCCTCGCCGCAGGGCCCGTCCGATCCCGTGATGCCCGACCTGAGCGGCCTCGTCTCGCTGCCATTCGGCGAGGCCCCACCGGCCACGGACTGGGATGCAGTCGTCCGCGCGCCGGTGCAGGAGCTCGCGCAGCTCGGCCGGACGGACGTCGTCGCCCCCGGCAGCGAATGGATCTCGTTCACGATCGGGGACACCCGCTTCGTCGTGCCGCTCGCGAGCGTGGCGCAGGTGGGCGACGTCGCCCACGTCAGTCGTGTGCCGAACACCCCGTCATGGATCGTCGGCGTCATCGGCTGGCGCGAGGACGTCATCTCGCTCATCGACGTTCCGGCACTCATCGGCACCGCGGCCGAGTCCCGCGGCCGACAGGTCGTCGTGGTTCGGGCCGCCGACGACGACATGGCCGCCGGCCTGCTCGTGGAGCGGATCGGCCGGATCGAGCGCCACCCCGACGAGGAGTTCCGCGAGCGCGACTTCGACGGCGCCCTCGGCCGGATCGCCGACGGCGCCTTCGCCGGCGAGTTCGGGGACGTCGTGATCCTCGACGTCGACAGGCTCCTCGACGAGGCGTGGCCGACCGCGGACGATCGCGTGGGCATCGGTGGTGCCGCGCGATGACCGACATCGAGCGCTCGATGGGCGAGCTGCTCCCGACGTTCCTGGCCGAGGCCGCAGAGGCCGTCCCGGAAATCCGCGCCGCGATCGCGGCATCGACCGACGGGAGCGTGGCCCGCGCATCCCTCGGCGAGGCGCACCGCCTCGTCCACAATATCCGGACCGGCGCCGCGTCCGTCGGCAAGGACGCGCTCAGCGACGTCGCCCGGCCGATGGAGGGCGAGCTCGAGCGTCGGGCGACGGCCGGCAAGGCATTGACGGCGCGCCAGGCTCGCCGGCTCTCCGATCGGCTCGAGGCTGTCGAGGAGGTCCTGCTCGCCTGCTTCGACGACCCGGATGCCGGCACGGTCGATGGCACCGAGCTGGCCGGGGCGGCGCCGTCCATGGAGACGTCGGCGGACGGGAGCGAGGACGGCGACCAGGCCGCGATCCCGCCCGAGCTCCTCGAGGTGTTCTCGCTGGAGGCGCAGGATCACCTCGGCACGATGTCCGCGGCCCTCGCGCGGCTCACCGCGGAACCCCGCGATCCGGACGCACTGGCCGAGCTGCGGCGGAGCTCCCACACGCTCAAGGGCGCCGCGGCGATGGTCGGGCTGCGCGACGTCAGCAGCCTCGCGCACCGGATGGAGGATCTCCTCGACGGCATCGCTGACGGGGTCGTCCCGCCGTCGGCGGAGGCCGTCAAGCTGCTGCTCAACGCCACCGATCGCCTGAACGCGATCGCGTTCGGGGAGGGCGGCCGAGCCGCACTGCCCGCGGAGCTTGCGGCCCGCTTCGACGCCCTGCTCGGCCGAGCGGCCGCCGCCCCGTCCGCGCCGGCGTCGGCGGCCCGGCTCCGGGCTCGCCGCGCCGGGCGGGCACGCCCGGCCGGCCCGGGGGCCCATCCCGAGCGCCGCCGACATGCACCGACCGACCGGCGAGCCGGCGCCGACCGCCGGGCCGCCAGCCAGGCGGTGCGCGTCCCCGTCACGCGTCTCGACGAGCTCATCGGCCTCCAGGGCGAGGTCGTCATCGGGCGGTCCGCGCTCGAAGGACGGCTCGCCGAGCTCGGTCGCCAGGTGGCTCAGCTGGACGCGAGCCTCGATCGGCTCACCCGCACGTGGACCCGCTTCGAGGCGGAGTCCCTGGCCGGCGGGGGACTGCCCCCCGGCGCCCGCGGTGGCGGCACGACGGCACGAACGGACGAAGACACGGCGGAACGGCCGGAGGGGTTCGACGTGCTCGAGCTCGACCGCTATACGGAGTGGCACATCCTCGCGCGCCAGCTCGCCGAGACGGCAGCCGACCTCGTCGAGGGCCAGCGCGAGATCCGCGAGACGCTGTCGGCCACGGAGCGCGAGTCGACCCGTCTCCGTCGTTCGACGCAGGACCTGCGCGACCGGCTCATGCGCCTACGGATGGTGCCCATCTCCTCGCTGTCGGCCCGCCTCGAGCGGATCGTCCGGGTGACCGCGGACGAGGACGCGAAGCAGGCGGCGTTCGCCCTCGAGGGTGGCGAGGTCGCCATCGACAAGCCGCTCCTCGACCGCCTCGCCGATCCGCTCCTCCACCTGCTCCGCAACGCGGTCGATCACGGCGTCGAGGCCCCAGCCGCACGGGCCGCCGCCGGGAAGCCCGAGGCGGGGGTCATCCGCGTGATGGCCCGCTACGAGGGCGTCGAGGCCGTCGTCGACGTCATCGACGACGGGGCCGGCCTCGACCTCGAGGCGATCCGTGCCGCGGCGATCCGGACCGGCCGGATGACGCGTGCGAAGGCGACGACGGCAAGCCGCGAGCAGCTCGAGGCCCTGATCTTCGAAGCGGGCTTCAGCACCCGTGCGCACGTGAGCGAGATCTCGGGCCGCGGTGTCGGCCTCGACGTCGTCCGCGCCATCGTGCGCGAGCTCAACGGGTCGATCGAGGCGCGCTCGGAGCCCGGCCAGGGAACGACCTTCTCGATCCGCCTCCCGCTGACCCTCGCGCTGGCACGCGTCGTCATGGTCCGGTCGGCCGGCGAGACGTTCGCCCTGCCAGTGACGGCGGTCGAACAGGTCGTCCGTGTGACTCGCTGCGCACCGGGATGGACGGCGACCTGCGGACGGCGGTGTCCCTCGCCCACGCGGTTGGCGGCCAGGCGCCCGCCGAGCTCCCGGCCCAGGCTGGAGCGCTCCTGCTCAAGGGCGGCCGCCGCGTCGCCCTCCTCGTCGACGAGCTGCTCGACACCCGCGAGGTCGTGGTGCGTATCCTCGGGCGAGGGCTCTCGGGCGTGCCGGGCCTGTCGGGTGCCACCGTCCTCGGCGACGGCCGGGTGGTCCTCATCCTCGACGCCGCCAGCCTGCTCGAGGCGATGCCTGAGGGCGTCCCCGCGGAGCCGCCACGGCCGCTGAGCCCGATTCGTGGCGCCGAGCTCCGCGTGATGATCGTCGACGACTCCGTGAGCGTGCGACACGTCCTCGCCGCGATCGCCGGCCGCGCCGGCTGGACCGCCATCGAGGCGCGCGACGGCATGGAGGCGCTCGACCGCCTGACCGGCGACGGCCCGCGCCCGGACCTGATCCTCACCGACATCGAGATGCCACGGATGGACGGCTTCGAGCTCACGGCCGCGATCCGCTCGGATCCTAGGCTCCGCGACACTCCGGTCGTCCTCATCACGTCGCGCTCCGGCGAGAAGCACCGCGCGCGGGCCTTCGACCTCGGGGTCAACGACTACCTCGTGAAGCCGTTCCAGGAGCCCGTTCTCGTCGAGCTCGTCAACCGGCTCACTCGGGCCGCCGCGGCAGCCTCTGCCGGGCACGACCCGCCCGTCACGGCCAGCCGGCCGACGACCTGACCTGCGATTCACCAACTCACCACCAGCGATCCACCAACACACGGCCAGCCCGCCATCACGAAACGACCAACCGACCACCGCCACAGCCGAGGGACCACAGGATGTTCAAGCTCCGCCGCCCAGCGATGACCGGACCCCGTCCGCCACGATTGACGAGGCCCCGCTTGCCACGCCTCATCTCGACCATCGTCAGCTCGATCTGGGCGACGGTCGTCGTGGTCATGGTCGCGACCCTCGCGATCGCCGCCGTCGCCGGATCGACCGCCGTCGTGCAGGTCGACCAGCGCACTCGGGCCGAGGCGAACTCGCGCCTCGACGCCCACGCGAGAACCGTGTCACGGGCGATCGATGCCCGCGTCGCGAAGACGCAGGACGACGTCCGGCTCCTCGCGGAGGACCAGACGATCGGTGCGTTCCTCGCGCTGCCGGCGTCGGCCCAGGCGGGTGCCCCGGCAGGCGCCAAGCCCGGCACCGGCCAGCCCGCGGGGTCGGGTGGCGCGGCCGAGCAGCGCAAGGCGATCAACGACATCGTCACCTACCTCTCGCAGCGCGACGGCCTCGATGCGTCTTGCGTCGTCGGCGCGTCCGGCGCCGAGGTCGCCTGTGAGGCCTACGGCCGCCTCCTCACGCCCGAGGAGCTGTCGACGAACGCGCGCGACGCGGACTTCCTCGCGACGGTCGCGCTGTCCCGGCACCAGGTCCACGTGAGCGATCCGTACGTCTCGAAGGCGTCGAAGCGCTGGGTCATCGGCCTCGCCTCGCCGGTCGTGCTCGCCGACGGCGCCGTCGCGGGCATCGTCCGCGTCGAGATCCCGGTTGCCTGGTACGAGGACGAGATCATCTCCCGCCCGTTCGGCGGCGGCGCGTACGCGTTCGTCGTCTCGGCGGACGGGCACCTCGTCTACCACCCCGACATCGACGCCTACCGCCAGGCCGCCGGCATCCCGGCCGGGTTCGCCTCGGAGCTGCCGCCCGCCGACGCAAAGGGCTCGCCCTCGTGGGCGCAGATGATCGCGCGGGTCACCGGCGGCAACACGGGCGCGACGACGTACGACGACGGCGGTCGGACGTGGCGGGCGTCCTACTCCGAGATCGGCGGCAAGCGGTTCGTCGTCTCGGTCAGCCCGGTGGACGAGCTGTACGCCGCGGTCGAGCAGTCGCACCAGACGCTTCTCGTCACGGTCGGCCCGCTCGCCGTGCTCCTGCTCATCGTCATCGTGCTGTTCGCGACGCGCCTGTCAGCCTCGAACCGGCGCCTCGCCACCACGAGCCGGGCGAGCAGCGAGCTCGCCTTCAAGACCACGGCGGAGAACGACCGCATGCAGGCGTCGATCGTCAAGCTCCTCGACGAGGTGAGCGGCGCGGCCGACGGCGACCTGACGGTCAAGGCCGAGGTCACGACCGACGTGACGGGCGCCATCGCGGACGCGTTCAACTACACCCTCAGCCAGCTGCGCGACCTCGTCCTCGACGTGCAGCAGACGACGACCCAGGTGACGGCTTCGGCGCGCGAGCTCCAGGCTACGACCGGCCGGCTCGCCGAGCTCGGCGCCACGCAGGCCGAGCACATCGGGACGACCCTCGGCACGGTCAGCGAGCTGGCCACCTCGGTCCAGCACGTGTCCGGCAACGCGACCTCGTCCGCGTCGGTCGCCCAGCGGTCCCTCGAGGCCGCTGGGGACGGCGCACGCGCCGTGGCCGCGACGATCGAGGGCATGAGCCGCATTCGTGATCGGGTCCAGGAGACGGGCCAGCGGACGAAGCGGCTCGGCGAGCGGTCGCAGGAGATCGGCGAGGCGGTGACGCTCATCGACGAGATCGCAGACCGGACGTCGATCCTCGCCCTGAACGCCTCGATCCAGGCGGCCTCGGCCGGCGACGCCGGCCGCGGGTTCACCGTCGTCGCCGAGGAGATCCAGCGGCTCGCCGAACGTTCGGCCGAGGCGACGCGGCGCATCGCGCTGCTCGTGAAGACCGTCCAGAGCGAGACGCACGAAGCCGTCGTCAGCCTCGACGACGTGACACGCGAAGTCGTCGAGGGATCCGGCCTTGCCGACCAGGCCGGCCAGAAGCTCCACGAGATCGAGTCGATCTCCGGCGAGCTGGCGGAGCTCGTCGAGTCGATCTCCGAAGCCGCCGCGCTGCAGTCCGCCCAGGCGGCCGAGCTGGCGGCGTCGATCGGGGAGATCTCCGAGGTCACGACGATGAACGCCCGCGGGGCGTCGGAGTCGGCCGAGGAGATGGGCCACCTCGTGAGCCGGACGGAGCGCCTCGGTGAGTCGGTCAGCGTCTTCAAGCTGACGGCGTAGCGAATCCGGCCGGCCTCGCGGCCGGCCGCTCTCCCGGGTCGGAGCCCGGTCCCCGAATAGTCCGAGCATTGCTATCGGGACGCCGAACGGCTCGCACCAACCGTTCGGGCTGGCGGCGAACGCCCATGCTCGGCGACCTGCCCGGCCGGATCGGCCAGGCCGCCGACTCGATTTCATCGTGGAGGGTCGGCCGCCGCCGAATTCTCCCGGCCCATAAGCATGCTCGGACTACCGCGATGGCCGGACCAGCT
>VBHW01000057.1 GCA_005881055.1 Chloroflexota bacterium | reverse complement strand
CCCGGCCGGCGAGGATTCTAGCGGGAGCGGCCGTCCGTCATCGTCGCCGAGCGGGAACGAGCACGGGGCGCCGCCTATGCTCTGGTCGGCATGACCACTGATCCCCGGCGGATCGTCGCCGACGGATACGACGCGATCGTCGATCGGTACCTCGACTGGATCGACGGCATCGAGGGCGACCCGCGCATGGCGTGGCTCGAGGCATTCGCCGAGCGCATCCCACCCGACGGTCGGGTGCTCGAGCTGGGCTGCGGTGCCGGGGTCCCCTTGACAGCCTCGCTCGCCCGTCGGTTCGAGACCACCGGCGTCGACATCTCGGCACGCCAGATCGCCAGGGCCCGTGAGCTCGTACCGGGAGCTCGCTTCCTCGTCGGGGACATGACCTCCCTGACGCTCGACCAGACGTTCGACGGCGTGGCGGCGTTCACGTCGATCCCCCACGTCCCGCGCGAGCTGCATGCGGCCGTGTTCGAACGCATCGTCGGATGGCTGCGGCCCGGCGGCTGGTTCGTGGCCGCGCTCGGCGGCTACGACGACTCGAGCTGGACCGGCGAGTGGCTCGGCGTGCCGATGTTCTTCAGCAGCTTCGACCCGGACACATCGGTCGAGCTCATGGCCACCGCCGGCCTGCGGACCGTGCGCCGCGAGCTGGTGACGATGAGCGAACCCGACGAGGGCGACGTGACGTTCCTCTGGGTGCTCGCCCGGCGCGACTGACGCAGGCCTTCGCGGCCGCCGACCGCCGCGCCGCCGCACCGCGCGGGCTACCATCTATCGTCGCCCGACTGTCCTCGCCCGACCGCGTTGCGCCGAGGAGCCAACCCATCCCGTGAAGATCCAGGAAGCGGACGCGAAGGGCCTCCTGCTCGCCCAGGGACTGCCCGTTCCCCCGTGGGTCGTCGCGCGCACGGCGGCGGAGGCCCGGGCCGCGGCCGAACGGATTCTCGCGACCGGCGCGGAGCGGGTCGTCGTCAAGGCCCAGGTGCTCGTCGGCGGGCGCGGCAAGGCCGGCGGGGTCAAGCTCGCCGGGAGCGCCACCGAAGCGGAGGGGGCGGCCCGCCAGATCCTCGGCATGGACATCAAGGGCATCACGGTCCGCAAGGTTCTCGTCGGCGAGGCCGCGGACATCGTCACCGAGATCTACCTCGGAGCGGTGCTCGATCGGGCCGCGCGACGGATCCTCCTCATGGGCTCGGCCGAGGGCGGGGTCGAGATCGAGCAGGTAGCCGCGGAGCGGCCCGAGGCGATCGTGCGGATCCACGCCCATCCGTTCCTGGGGCTGCTCGACTGGCAGGCCCGCCAGATGGCCTTCGGCCTCGGGCTCGCGGCCCATCGTGCGGCGGCGGTCGCGATCGCCAAGGGCCTCGTGCGGACGATGCTCGCGTACGACGCCGACCTCGTCGAGATCAACCCGCTTGCCGTCGTCCGCACGCGTGCCGCCGACGGCACGGAGAGCCTCGCCCTGCAGTGCCTCGACGCGAAGATCACGATCGACGATTCCGCCCTGCCCCGCCATCCGGACCTCGAGTCACTCCGGGACCTCGACGAGGAGGACCCGACCGACGCCGCCGCCCGGGCGGAGGGCATCAGCTTCATCAAGCTCGACGGCACGATCGGCTGCATGGTCAACGGCGCCGGGCTCGCGATGACGACGATGGACCTCGTCAAGCGGGCCGGCGGCGAGCCGGCCAACTTCCTCGACATCGGCGGCGGGGCCCGCGCCGACCGGGTGGCCGCGGCGATGCGCCTCATCCTGTCCGACCCGAAGGTCGAAGCGATCCTCGTGAACATCTTCGGCGGGATCACCCGCGGCGACGAGGTCGCGCACGGGCTCATCGAGGCGCGCGGGCAGCAGACCCGCGAGGTGCCGATGGTCGTGCGGATCGTCGGGACGAACGCGGAGGAGGCTGCCCGGCTCCTCACGGAGGCGCGGTTCGAGACCGCGACGAGCCTCGACGAGGCGGCGGCCAAGGCCGTCGCGGCCGCGCAACGGACCACCCCGAGCGGATCGCCGAGCCGATCGCCGCGATGAGCATCCTCGTCGGTCGCGACACGCGGCTCATGGTCCAGGGCATCACCGGTCGCGAGGGCGAGTTCCACTCGCGGGCGATGGTCGAGTACGGCACGCCGCTCGTGGCCGGCGTCACGCCCGGCAAGGGCGGCCAGACCGCGATCGATGGTCGCGTGCCGGTGTTCGACACGGTCGCGGAGGCCGTCACGCAGACCGGCGCGAACACCTCGTGCATCTACGTGCCGGCAGCGGGCGCTCCCGATGCGATCCTCGAGGCCGCCGGGGCGGGCATCGCGACGATCTTCTGCATCACGGAGGGCATCCCCGCGCTCGACATGCTCACGA
Source organism: Chloroflexota bacterium (assembly GCA_005881055.1). Classification (GTDB taxonomy): domain Bacteria; phylum Chloroflexota; class Limnocylindria; order Limnocylindrales; family CSP1-4; genus C-114. The sequence goes on along the minus strand of VBHW01000057.1, from coordinate 4,005 downwards.
CCGTCAAGGCCGTCCGGGCCGCCGGCGCACGGCTCATCGGGCCGAACTGCCCCGGCGCGACGTCGCCGGGCCGGGCGAAGGTCGGCATCATCCCGGGCTCGATCCATCGCGAGGGCCGGGTGGGCGTCGTCAGCCGGTCGGGGACGCTCACGTACGAGGCGGTCCAGGCGATGACCGATGCGGGGATCGGACAGAGCACCTGCGTCGGGATCGGCGGAGACCCGATCGTCGGCTCGACCTTCGTCGACGTCCTCGAGCTCTTCGGGGCAGACCCGGAGACCGAGGCGATCGTCCTCATCGGCGAGATCGGCGGCGCGGCCGAGGAGGCCGCCGCGGCGTGGGCGCTGGAGCATCTGCGCGGCGTCCCGATGGCCGCGTTCATCGCCGGAAGGACGGCGCCGGAGGGCAAGCGCATGGGCCACGCCGGCGCGATCATCAGCGGCGGCTCCGGTACGGCGGCGGGGAAGGTCGCGGCACTCGAGGCCGCGGGCATCCACGTCGCGGGCTCCCCGACGGAGATCCCCGCCCTGCTCCGCGCCGCGGGCGTCGGCTGAAGCCGGACGTCGACCGAGGCATCCCGATGGCCGCCCGCATGGAGCTCGTCGCCGGCGATCGCGCGGCGATCGCCACGGCCCTCGCGGCCGGCGACCCGGACGCGCTCGACGATCGGCGCCGCTTCCCCGCCCACCTCTCGCTCGGGGGTGGCCTCGACCCCACGTGGCTCGACCTGTTCTCCGAGGCGTGCCGCTCCGTCGGCGGGTCGTCGGAGCCGGACGACTTCCTCGACGCCCGCCGCGAGCTCGACGAGAGCATCGCACAAAAGGAGGCCACGGCGCCGGAAGGTGGCGACGGGCCGACGGTGGAGCTCGTCGATCCGGCCTGGGTCGCGGCCGTGGCGCGCGTGCCACGCACGGACGTCGACCGTGTCGCCGGGCGCTGGATCGACCTCCTGGACGAGGAGATCGGGCCCATCGGGCGGGAGGACAAGCCCTGGATCCGGGGGCTCGCGGCAGATCTCGTCGCGTTCGCCCGGGCCGCCGCGGCCGCTCCCGACGTCGTCTTCGCCTGGTCCCTGTGAGGCAGGCGCCGGCCCTGCGCCTCTCGAGCGTGGGCGTCCGGCGGGGCGGCCGATGGATCCTCGCCAGTGTCGATTGGACGGTCCGAAGCGGTGAGCGATGGGCCATCGTCGGACCGAACGGCGCCGGGAAGACGACGCTCCTCGCGGTCGCCGCCACCTATCTGTGGCCGACGACGGGCACGGTCGAGGTCCTCGGCGAGAGGATCGGCCGGGTGGACGCCCGCGAGCTCAGGCGGCGCATCGGCTATGTGAGCGCGGCGCTCGGGGAGCGGATCGAGGAGGGCCTCAGCGCGCTCGATGTCGTGATGAGCGCCCGCGACGCAGCACTCGCGCCGTGGTGGGCGACGTACGGCCCCGGAGACCGTCGACGTGCGCTGGGGTGCCTCGAGCGCATGGGCTGCGGCTCGCTCGCGGATCGGTCGTTCGGGACGCTCTCGAGCGGCGAGCGGCGGCGCGTCGAGATCGCCCGGACCAACGTGACCGAGCCGAAGCTCCTCCTGCTCGACGAGCCTGCGGCAGGCCTCGACCTCGGGGCGCGCGAGGCCCTCGTCGAGCGACTCGCGACCCTGGCCGCCGAGGGGTCGCCGGCGGCGATCGTCCTCGTGACCCACCACCTCGACGAGATCCCGCCGGGGTTCGGGCACGCCCTCGTGCTCGCCGAGGGTCGCGTTCTCGCGGCGGGCGCCATCGGGACGGCGCTTACGAGCGCGATCCTGTCCGCCGCGTACGGAATCCCGCTGCGCCTGCGCCGGGGCGATGGTCGTCTCTCGGCAACTGCTCGCTGACGCGCCACGACGTGGCAGCGGTAGTCTGGCGTCCTGCAGGAGGTGGGACGATGGTTGACGAGACCGATCCCGAGCTCGACGCGGCGAGCCGCCGCCAGGATGCCGCCGATGCCACGAGGTTCCGCGACAATGCCGCGGAGCTCCACCAGGAGGCGGCCCACGATCGCGAGGAAGCGACGAAGCTCCGGACGATGGGCATGGGAGCGGACGCCGACCGCTACGCCGGCGACGCCTCGAGCCTCGACAAGGGCGCCGCAGACTTCGAGCACCGCGCGGACCTCCTCGACTCCGCGATCAAGCACCGGGTGAGCGCAGGGCACGCGATGGAGATCGCCGCCAAGGCCGACGCGCAAGCGGCGGCGGCCCACGACGCGGCCGCACAGCTCGACGCTCGTCTCGACAAGCCGATCGGCGATGACGATGCGTACGTCCAGACCTACGGGGACGCGGCGGCGGCCCATGCCCGGGAGGCAGCGCTGCGCGACGTCGCAACGTCCCATCGCGACGCCGCGAAGCTCGAGGCCAAGGACGTCGCCCGCATCCGGGAGGAGGAAGCGCGCGAGGGCCTGCCGGGACTGAACGACGACGCGCCCGTCGTCGATCCGTGGGCCGCACCGGCCGGCGAACCAACCGAACCAAAGCCCTGACGCGGGCTGGGCCGCCTACTCCGGATCGGTCGTCCCGAAGCCGAGCGACCGCCACGCCGGGCCGCCCGGCTCCTCGATGAGCTCGACGAGGACCCCGTGGCACGACCGCGGGTGGAGGAAGGCGACCGGGCCCTCGGCGCCGCGCCGTGGCGCGCTGTCGATGAGCTCGACGCCCTCGATGCCGAGGCGCGTGAGGGCGGCCGCGAGGTCGGGCACCTCGAAGCAGACGTGATGGAAGCCCTCGCCCTTCGCGGCGAGGAAGCGCGCCACGCCGGTCGTGTCGTCCGTCGGCGACACGAGCTCGACCTTCGTCGAGCCGACCGGCAGGAACGCGATGCGGACCCGGTCGGTCGGGATCTCCTCGACGAGTTCCAGCTCGAGGCCGAGGACGTCTCGATAGAACCTCAGCGCGCGGTCGAGGTCCTCCACGACGACGGCCACGTGATGAACGGCGCCCAGCCTGTGCGCCTGCTCGGGCAGATCGGATGCCCTCCCGTGCGTCATCGCTTCCCTCCCTCAGACCGTGATGAGCTCGCGATGCTCGCCCCACGCGACCCGCAGCCGGTCGCTGATCTCGCCGACGGTGGCGTACGAGGCGACGGCCTCGATGATCGCAGGCATGAGGTTGTCCTCTGAGCGGGCGACGTCCTCGAGGCGCGTCATAGCGGCCGTCCACGCGGCGGGGTCACGCTCGGCCCTGACGCGGCGGACACCGTCGACCTGGCGGGCCTCCGCTTCCGGGTCGATCCGCTGGAGGACCGGCGCCCCCGCCTCGGTCCCCTCCCCGTCGGCATACCGGTTCACGCCGACGACGACGAGGTCCCCGCGCTCGATCGCATGCTGGGTCCGGTACGCGGACTCCTGGATCTGGCGCTGCTGGAACCCGTGCTCGATCGCCGCGAGCGTGCCCCCGAGCGACTCGATCTCGTCGAGGTAGGCCCACGCCGCTTCCTCGAGGCGGTTGGTGAGCGTCTCGACGTAGTACGACCCCGCGAGCGGGTCGGGCGTCTCGGTCACACCGCTCTCGTGGGCGAGGATCTGCTGCGTGCGCAGGGCGAGGCGTGCCGACTCGGCGGTCGGCAGCGCGAGCGCCTCGTCCTTCGCGTTCGTGTGCAGGCTCTGGGTGCCGCCGAGGACCGCCGCCATCGCCTGGATCGTCGTCCGGACCACGTTGTTGTCGATCGACTGGGCCGTGAGGCTCGAGCCGGCGGTCTCGACGTGAAAGCGGCACGTCATCGAACGGATGTTCGATGAGCCGAAGCGATCCTTCACGATCGTCGCCCACATCCGGCGGGCCGCCCGGAACTTCGCGACCTCCTCGAAGAGCTCGCTCCAGGCCGCGAAGAAGAACGACAGGCGCCCGGCGAAGTCATCGATGTCGAGGCCGCGGGCGACCGCCGCCTCGCTGTAGGCGATCGCGTCGGCCAGCGTGAACGCGAGCTCCTGGGCCGCGGTGGCCCCGGCTTCGCGCATGTGGTAGCCGGAGATGCTGATC
>VBHW01000423.1 GCA_005881055.1 Chloroflexota bacterium | reverse complement strand
CCGGGACCGGCGCCCCGGTGACCGGGATGACCCCGGTGGCGATGAGCCCGCCCATGGCGAGGATCCCGCTCAGGCCTCCGACGGCGAGCGTGGCGATCGTGCCTGTCCCGACCAGACCGGCCAGCCCACCGAGGCCGCCGGCTCCCCCTGCGCCACCCGCGCCGGCGCCCCCTGCGCCCGCCCCGAGGCCGCCTATCCCACCTGTCACCGCAATGCCTGCCCGTACCCTAGTTGCCTGCCAAGAGCGTCGGCCGAGTCTATCAGCGGGTCCGGCCTACGACGATGGGGCGCGGACGGACTCTGGTGCCTCTCCGCGCCGCCGACCCTCAGGTCGGCTCGGCCTCCCCGACCGCGGCGGAAGTCCGGCGCGTCCACCCCAGGCGGAGCAGCGCGATGCCTCCGCTCACCGACGTCACGACGAGCGACGCGGCATGCGCAAGGAGCACGAGCGCGACCGCGGTCTCGCGGCCGATGCCGAAGGACGTCGCGATGACCACGCCGGCCAGGTCGAACGTGCCGAGGTTTCCCGGGCCACCCGGCACGGCCGTCGCCAGCGCCACGCCCGAGACGAGGAGGGCCGCCTGCGCGGTCGTCAGCTGCACACCGACGGCCTGCCCAGCCGCAGCGAAGCTGACGATCGTTGCGCTCCATGCCAGGCCGCTCAGCGCGAGGGCCTCGAGGAGCGTCCGCGGCCGGCCCGCGACCGAGAGTCCGTCGCGGAGCTTGCGCGCGACGTCGGCGATCCGCGGCCAGCGCTGGATGATCGCCGCGAGCCGCTCCGCGCCTGGCAGTCGGTGGGCGACGATGAGCACCGCGAGCACGACGATCCCCAGCGACGTCACCGCGAGCCCGAACAGGACCGCGTTGGCCACGAGGCCGCGAACCTGGAGGATGACGATGGCCAGGCTCGCGATCGCGACGACGACCGTCGTGTCGATGAGCCGCTCGACGACGACCGTGCCGAGCGTCGTCGCCCTGCTGATCCCCTCGCGGTCACCGAGGTAATGGGAGCGCACGAGCTCGCCCAGCCGGGCAGGCAGGACGTTGTTGGCGAGGTAGCCGATGAGCAGGTAGCCGACCATCCGCGAGTAAGGCACCGACCGCACTGGCGCCAACAGGCGCTTCCAGCGCAGCGAACGGATGGACAGGTCGAGCACGACGCAGGCGAGGGTGAGCGCGACCCAGGCCGGGTTGGCCGTCCGGAGGATGTCGACGACCTTGGCGAGGTCGACGCCCCGGACGATCACGACGATCGTGATGACCGAGATGGCGACGCCGACGAGCGCCCGAACGATCCCTCCCCGGTTGGCCATCGAGGTCAGGGCACCGGCCGGCGGCCAGTGAGCTTCGGCGACCGCCGCACGCGAAGGCGATGGAGCACGAATCGGGCAACCACCCGGAGCGTCGATAGCCCATACACCACGCTCCGGCGGAAGCCGACGGAGCTCGCCTCGTCGAAGTAACGAGTCGGCACGGCGATCTCGCCGATGCCCAGCCCGCCGGCCGCCACGACCTGGGCGATGAGCTCCTGGTCGAACACGAAGTCGTCGCTGTTGAGGTGGTACGGGATCGTCTCGAGCAGGCGGCGGCTGTACGCCCGCAGGCCCGTGTGGTACTCGGACAGGTGCAGCCCGAACGCCCGGTTCTCGAGGCCGGTCAGGAACCGGTTGCTGAAGTACTTCCAGCGCGGCATGCCGCCCGCGAGCGGATCGCCGAGGAACCGGCTGCCGAGCATGAGGTCGCTGCTGCCGTCGACGATCGGCGCGATGAGGTCCGGGATCCGGGTCGCGTCGTACTGGTAGTCCGGGTGGAGCATGACGACGATCCCGGCGCCGGCCTCGAGCGCCGCGTCGTAGCACGTCTTCTGGTTGCCGCCGTAGCCGCGGTTCTGCTGGTGGATGATGACGTCGAGGCCGAGCTGGCGGGCGATGTCCACGGTCTCGTCGCCGGACACGTCGTCGACGAGGATGATCCGCTCGACGATGTCGTGCGGGATGTCGGCGTACGTTCGCTCGAGCGTCCGGGCCGCGTTGTACGCCGGCATGACGATCACGACTCGCGCGGGCGCACTGGTAGATCTGGGCGTGGGGGGCAGGGCGGTCGGGGGAGTAGTCGGCTCGCCGCCGGTGATCCGGACCGCCTCCTCGGGCGATTGCACGGTCGAAGGGTAGCGTGTCGCGTCCCCGATCATCTGTGCGACGATGGTCCGGATCCCTCTGGAGTGCCCCGATGTTCGAGCGACTCTTCGGCGGACGGGAGAAGGATCCGGCGATCGCGGCCCGGATCCCGCCCGGCCAGTACCAGACGACGAAGTTCCCGGTGCTCCATTACGGGTCGGTGCCGCGCACCGAACTGGCGCGCTGGGATTTCCGCGTCTGGGGCGAGGTCGACAGCCCGTTGACCCTGACGTGGGACCAGTTCAAGGCGCTGCCCCGCAAGAGGGTGAACACGGACATCCATTGCGTCACGCGATGGACGAAGCTCGACACGACGTGGGAAGGCGTGCCGATCCAGGAGATCCTCCGCCTCGCCGGCGTGCGCCCAACGGCGACGCACGTCCTCGCCCACTGCGAGCAGGGCTACACGGCGAACCTGCCGCTCGATGTGCTGGACGACGACGATGTCCTCCTGGCCGACACGTTCGGAGGGGCTGATCTGGAGCTCGAGCACGGCTGGCCCTTGCGGCTCCTCGTCCCGAAGCGCTACTTCTGGAAGAGCGCGAAGTGGATCCGCGGCCTGGAATTCCTCGACCACGACATCCTCGGCTTCTGGGAGCGGTACGGCTACAACAACGACGCCGACCCCTGGAAGGAAGAGCGCTACAGCGACTAGGCCGACCCTGACGCGCCGGTGCGGGTCGGAGGGCCCATCGCTGGGCGGTGAGTCCGAGCGGCTCCGTCTCGGAGTCCTTCGTGCCGACCGTGCCGGTCATGAGGTCGCGGTACCACGGCTGCCACGTGCCGGTGTCGGCCTCGTACTCGGGGTACGTCCTGCCGTACGGCTCGACCGCCCTGCCTCTGGCGCTCGTGCGGTCGGCGACGTCGTGGAGGCCGGGCAGCTCGGTGTCATCGAGCCCGAGATCGCGATACACCGACTCGACCTGGTGGAGCCACTCGTGGACGAACCCCTCCTCCGGATGGAGGCGGTCCGGGTAGCCCTGCCAGGTGTCCGAGATGATCGAGGAGAACCCCGCCCCGCTAGCCTCGTCCGACGGCCCGATCGAGCAACCCCAGCCGCACAGGTCGAAGCTGCCGTCGGTCGGCCAGACGCAGAAGATCGAGTCGTACGTGCGCGGCGGGGCGAACCGCTCGATCGCACCCCGGAGGTCCCCCGGTCCGACCCAGAATCGACCGGGGCCGATTTCGGAGAGGGTGCGGATCGGCGCCTCGACGATCTCGACG
>VBHW01000422.1 GCA_005881055.1 Chloroflexota bacterium | reverse complement strand
GGCGCCGACGCCCGCCGCTGAGGCGCTGGCCGCGCCCGCCGGCAGTCTCAGTCTCGCCCGACCCTCGCTCCCCGTGCCTCGCGGGCGGCGCGCAGCTCGGGATCCCGGCGCCAGCGGAGCGCCGTCCATCGCTCGTCGACCGCGATCTGGGACACCGGGTCGAAGCCGGCCTCGCGGACCGGCCGCCAGCCCTGGTCGCGCGTCAGGTCCGTCGTCACGCCCGGGCCACGCTTGGGGTAGCTGATCCAGAGGATTGCCTCGGGCGGGATCGCCGCGGCGACCGCCGGCCAGGTGGCAGCGAGCTCGGCTTGGTCGCGGACGAACACGTGGACGAGGTCCGTACCGACACCCGGCCCTGCCGCCAGCCGCGCGCCCGCGGGGAGGCCGCCGACGAGCGCCGCGTAATCGCCCGGCGGATCGATCGCCGCGACCGTGTTGCCAGGCCGGATGAGGAGCTTCTCGGCGATCGTCCTGCTCACCACGGCACCCTCGTCGTCATGCGCCCACGCGGTCGCTCGACAGAAGAGTCTAGGCGAGTACCATCCGACCCATGGCGACGATGACGACTGCCGATCGGCTGCACTTCACGGGCGACGACGAGGCCGATCGACTCCTCGTCGAGGCGCCCCTCGCCCTCCTCATCGGGTTCGCGCTCGATCAACAGGTGCCCGTGCAGAAGGCATTCGTCGGGCCGCTCGAGATCAAGCGCCGGCTCGGCACGCTCGATGCTGCCGAGCTGGCCGCCATGGACCCCGAGACCTTCGCGGCTGCATTCCGCCAGCGGCCGGCGATCCACCGCTTCCCCAGCGCGATGGCGGGCAAGGTCCAGGCCCTCATCGCGGCGGTCGCACACGACTACGACGGCGACGCGGCGCGGATCTGGACCGAGGCGTCCGACGCACGCGACCTCGAGCGCCGCCTGCTCGCCCTGCCGGGGATCGGCGACATGAAGGCGAAGACGCTCCTCGCGATCCTCGGCAAGCGATTCGGCGTCCGCCCGCCGGGCTGGGACGAGGTGGCGCCGAAACACCCGACGCTCGGCATCAGGCCGGCAAGCGCGCGTATAAGGCCGCCATCCGGGCCGGACGATCGGACACGGAGGCCGGCGAGGCGGCCATGGTCGCCCGCGACCCGGCTCGCTAGTCGGCTGCTCGTCGCCTCGAGCGCCGGCCGGCTCGCCTGGCCAGCGCCCGAGGGAGCGATCGCGCAATCGTCATGGATCGCTGTACTCCTGATCCCGATCGCCGTACGATATAATTGCGTGGTCAACGATTTCTGCTGACCGGAAAAGGACCATGGACGACCGCACCCGCCGCGCCCTCTCGCGCGGCCACCTCATCGACATCACGACGACCGGCCGCGGATCCGGCCGCCCGCGCAGGATCGAGATCGTGTTCCACGTCATCGACGGCCGGATCTACATCTCGGGCATGCCCGGGCGCGCCCGATCGTGGCTTGCGAACATGCGGACCGACCCGCGCTTCACGTTCCACCTCAAGGGCGTGGTGCGGGCGGACCTCCCGGCCGTCGCCCGGCCGATCACGGACGAGCTCGAGCGCCGGCGGATCTTCGCCGAGATCGTCAAGGTCTGGCGCAACCAGGACGTCGAGACCATGGTCGCGCACAGCCCGCTCGTCGAGGTCACGATCCAGGACCTCGCCGCCTGACGGATCACGTGCGCCGGGGTAGTGGGCCCGGGCATTGAACGACCCACGCCGGTCGGGCGTGGGTCGACTCGTTCAGGGTCGGTGAGCCGGGGCGAGCCGCGGACGTAGCGCCGCGCTCGAAGCCCCGGGTCACCCCGAGCAGCCGGCCCGCGTGTCGGTGCTGATGTTCCCCGCTCGGGGGATGGTGGCGAGGTTGCTCGAGCCACGTGACGCGTCCGCCGTAGTGGGCAGCGCGCTGGGCGACCGTTGCGCCCACGCGCTCCGACGGGTCCGGGGTTCCGGCTGGCGGCGCATTTCCGACATGCTCGGCGACTCCTCGAAGGCCTGAATCATACTCCTGCCGGCTCTCCCGATCCACCGCTCGATCCGCCGATCGGCGACTCGGGTAGTAGTTTCAGGTCGAGTCCCGCGCTTGCGCCGCTAGGCAACCCGGATCGGCTCCAACGCGTCTGAGTCGCGGTCGCGAGGCTCATGTGGGGCCGTGCTCTTGGTCCATGGTGCCCGCGTCCCGCGCGGCGGTCCGGGGCCATGTCCAGGGCCATGTCCAGGGCTATGTCCAGGGCCATGTCGGATTTTCAATAGGAGTTAACAGGAGTGGGCCCGGACGGCTCATGAGGGCGGCCTGATCGGCGCTCGGAACAGGCGCGCCCGAACGCCGCTGATACACGGCGGCGCCGGGGCACCACAAGAGAGGCGCGAATCCGACCGGGC
>VBHW01000421.1 GCA_005881055.1 Chloroflexota bacterium | reverse complement strand
CCCAGGATTGCCAGCCCCACCAGCGCCGCCGCCAGCAGCAGGGCAGCCGCAGCCACGACGATCCAGTGGCGACGGTCGCGGGTCATGAGCGACCGCAAGGAACCGGCGGAGGCCCCCGGCGCCGCAAGGACCGCCTCGGCGACCGCCCGCGGGTCAAACGGCCGGAGGCCTGCCTCGGCCATGTCTCGAAGGCCCAGCGCCAGGCGTCCTTCGAAGCCTGACTCAGTCATCGTCGAGCTCCTTCCGGAGGCGAGCGACCAGGCGCTCCAGTCGCGAGCGCACGCCCGACGGGCTCATCCCCATGGCCGGGCCGAGCTCGGCGGAATCGAAGCCGGCGACGTAGCGCAGGGCCAGCAGCGTCCGGTCGTCGGGGTCGAGACGGCGGACCGCCGCCCGCAGGTCGACGGCCCGGATCGCCTCGGCCGGGTCGTGGCGGCTCGATCCCACGTCCGCGACGTCGAGCTCCACGACGGTGTGTCGCCGGCGTGCACGGAGCATCTGGCGCGCCTCGTTGGCGGCCACCGTCACGAGCCATGCGCGCAGGTTGCTCGAGTCGCGGAGGGTTCCGAGCATCCGCCAGGCGATCGGCCAGGCCGACTGGACTGCATCCTGGGCGAGGTCGGCATCTCCGCCACAGACGACGACGCAGACGCGCGTCATGTCGTCGTGATACCGGGCGACGATCTGCTCGAGCGCCCGCACATCCCCCGACGCGGCGCGAGCCACCACCCCGGACGCGCCATCATCGGCCGCGAGCGTGCCGCTCATACCAGACAGATGCTCCAGGGACTCATGGTGTCCCAGCCGTCGCGTTTGGCCTCATCCATGCCCGGCCGGCAACGATAGTTGAGCGTTCCCATGGCCTTCCGCCGCGGGGCTGGGCTGGGTGATGGTAGGGTTCGCCGAGCGTTNTCTCACACCCGTCGATCGAGGGTTGCTCGTGAGCCAGGAGAAGAACGGTGGGCGCCCCGTGACGCTCGAGGACGTCGCCCGGGCGGCCGGGGTCTCACGGGCGACAAGCTCGCGGGTCGTCAACGGCAGCCCGCGGGTGAGCCCGGACACGCAGCGCAGCGTCGAAGACGCGATCGCGCGCCTCGGGTACGTCCCGAATCGCGCCGCGCGCAGCCTCGTGACCCGCCGGAGCGATTCGATCGGGGTGATCATCCCGGCGACGACCACTCGACTCTTCAGCGACCCGTTCTTCAACCTGTTCCTCAACGGGATCGGGAGCGCCGTCGGGAGCCGCGGTCTGCAGCTCGTGCTCCTCATGCCCCAGTCGGGCGAGGAGGAGAAGCGCCTCGAGCAGTACGTCGCCGCCGGCCACGTCGACGGGGTCGTCCTCACCGCGCTCCACGGCGACGATCCGCTCCCGGAGCGGCTCGCGGCGCGTGGCGTGCCGGTCGTCGTGAACGGCCGGCCCCCGCGCGATGCCCGCGCCAGCTACGTCGACGCCGACAGCCGCGGGGGCGCGAGGTCGGCCGCGGCACACCTGCTCGGGGGTGGCCGCAGGAAGGTGGCCACGATCTCCGGCTCGCTCGACATGCCGGCTGCCGTGGACCGCCTGCTTGGCTATCGCGATGCGCTCGAGGCGGCCGGGCTGCCCGTCGAGCCGTCCCTCGAAGAGGTCGGCGACTTCAGCCCGGAGGGCGCGGCGCGGGCGATGGAGCGCCTGCTCGAGCGCCGCCCGGACCTCGACGGAGTGTTCGTGGCGTCCGACTCGATGGCCGTCATGGCCCTCCGCGTCCTCGAGGGTGCCGGCCGCCGGGTCCCGGACGACGTCGCGGTCGTCGGGTTCGACGATCAGCCGATCGCCCGGACGACGCGACCCCAGCTCTCGAGCGTGCGCCATCCGATCCAGGCTATGAGCCAGGAGATGGTCCGGCTGCTCCTCCAGCGGATCGACGCCCGGGACGGCCCGCCGAGCCACGTCGTGTTCTCCACCGAGCTCGTGGTCCGGGAGTCGAGCGGCGGGGCGACCGCGAGCGAGCCGGAGCCGGCCCGCTGGCAGGCGTGAGGGCCGAGCAGCTGGCCCGTTAGCAGGCGGGCGGGCCGAGGAGCTTACCCGCCGCGTCCAGCCCGTGCCCGAACGAATAGACGGCCCCGTCGCAGGCCGCCTTGCCGAACCGCGGCGCGTCCGCCGCCGCCTTTGGCCAGGTGTACGGCGTGGTCCCGACGAACGGCTCGTCGCCGAGCAGGACGTCGGCGACGCCGGTCCCCTCCGTTCCCGGGAGCCAGGCGGCGACGACCGCATCCGCCGAGCCGAGGTCGCCGAGGATCACCGGCCGACCGGAGATGACGACCACGACGAGGCTCTTCACGAGCGGCCGCACCTTCGCGACGAGCGCGACGTCCTCGCTGGGCAATTGCAGCGTC
>VBHW01000027.1 GCA_005881055.1 Chloroflexota bacterium | reverse complement strand
TCGAGGACGTGCTTGCGCAGGAACTCGCGGATCCGGGTGAACGCGTCGCGCCGGTTCTCGCGCGCCTGCCAGCCGTGCGCCTCGTCGTCGTACCAGTGGACCTCGTGGTGCTTCCCCTCGATCTCGAGGGCCTCGACCATCTTCTCGGTCATGAGCGGCACCACGCGCTTGTCCTTGCGACCGTGGAGGATGAGCAGCGGGGCCTCGATCCGCTCCGCGCGATAGACCGGGGATCCACGCCGGAACAGCTGGCTCCGCTCCGGATCGTCCGGGAAGCCCATCTGCCGCTCGAGGTCGATGCGTCCGAGCCGGTCGCCGTGACGGTAGCTTTCGGCGATCTCGGAATCGCCGTAGAGGTCGACGCCGGCCCGCCACATCGCAGGCTCCTCGACGAGCGCGCACAGGACCATGTACCCGCCGTACGAGCCACCGTAGATCGCGAGCCGGCCGTCGCACCACGGCTGCTCGGCGAGCCAGCGACCCGCGTCGATGAGGTCGAACGCGTCGGCGTGGCCCCACTCGCCCATGTTGGCTTCGCGGAACGACCGCCCGTAGCCGGTCGATCCGCGGAAGTCGACGTCGAGCATCGCGAAGCCGTCCCGGACGAGCAACTGCTTGAACGGTTGCCATCCGCGGTACGACTGCCACGTGGGTCCGCCGTGCGGGAAGACGATCGCGGGAACGCGGGACCCGCCGCGTCGCCCCGTCGCCGCCTGCGGTCGCCAGAGCGTGCCTTGGATCTTCAGGCCGTCGCGCGCCGCGATCGTCACGCGTTCGCCTGCCGGGAAGCGCGCGAGCGCCGGGCTGAGGACGACCGGCAGCGACTGCGTCACCTGCCGCGGACGCGACCCTTGCGGCGCGAGCCCAGGGACTGGCAGCAGCCAGAGGTCTTGCGGGCGGGCCTCCGCCTCGCCTATAGCCGCGACCCACGCCCCGTCCGGCAGCCAGCCGATCGCGCGCCAGACGCCCGGCCAGGGCTGGATGGCGTCGCCGGTCGCGGTCGTCGGGCGAGGGTTCTTCGGCAGCCGGCCTTTCGTGCGCGGAGCTTTTGTGTCCGACACGGCCGCGACCACGAGGTCGACGAACGCATCGTGCACGGCGATGTGGGCGAATCGGGACCCGTCCGGTGACGGGAGCGGCGCGTAGCCGAATGCGCCGCCCGGCTCCCCGTGCTCCTGCGAGCCGGACGTCAGCTGCGTGCGCGTGCGGCCGTCGGGCGCCAGACGCACGACCTGGAACCAGCCGTCGGCGTCGGAGAGGAACAGCAGTCCGCCGTCCGGCAGCCAGGCCGGCCCGCACTCCCAGTCGGAGCCGTCACCGACGAGACGCTCCGAGCCGGTCGCGACGTCGACGATCGAGATCCGCGACGCGTGCCGAACGGTCGCCCCGCGCGATGCGGCGACCGCGAGCCACTTCCCGTCCGGCGACCATGCGAGCTCCTCGACGTCGATGCCGGCCCCGGTGACGGCTCGCGGGATCGGGGGCTTCGGGGCGCTCGACGGCCGGCCGCGCCGCGGGACCGGCGCATCGACGACCCAGGCCTGGCCCCAGCCGCGTCGACGCGACAGGAAGGCGAGGCGGCGGCCGTCCGGCGACCAGCGCGGCATCGAGTTGCCGGCCGGGTGCTCGGCGACAGGCGACAGGCGGGACCCGTCGGCCTCGACGACGTGGATGGCGCCGTCGCGGACGAACGCGAGCCGCCGGCCGTCCGGAGACCATTGCGGGTCCGAGACCGGCTTCTCGGAGGCCGTCACCTGAACGGGCATCCCGCCGCGCAGGCCCATCGTGAAGAGCTGCCGAGCGCCGGCCATCTCCATCGTGAACGCCACCGACCGACCGCGCGGATCGACCCGGAACTCCCGCGGCGACTCGACGGCGGCGATGTGCTCGACCGTCAGCGGCTCGCCGGTCGGCTTCGGCGGCGACACGCCGGGCGCCGCCGGTTGGTCGGCCCGCGCGGCGGTCACCGGCGGGCGGGTTCCTGGTCGAGCGTGGCCTCGAGCTGCTCCCCAAGCTCGACGGTGCGCCGGTAGGCCGCCCAGACGGCCTCGCTGAGGACTGTTCGCAGGCGGCCGGACTCGAGCTCGTGAAGGGCTGCAGCCGATGTTCCGCCGGGCGACGTCACCATGTTCCGGAGCACGGCCGGATGGTCGCCACTCTGCTTCGCGAAGTGGGTGCTGCCCTCGAGCGTCTCGACGACGAGGTCGTGAGCGACGTGGCGCGGGAAGCCCAGGTGGACGGCCGCGTCGATGAGCGCCTCCATGACGAGGAACACGTACGTGGGCCCGGTGCCGCTGACGGCCGTGGCCATCGCGACGAACTTCTCGTCGTCGACCTCGATCTCGTGACCGAGCGCCCGGAGGAGCGCGCTCGCCTGGCCGCGCTGCTCGTCGGTCGTCGCCGGCGTCGCGTACCAGACCGTCATGCCGCGGCCGAGGCGGGCCGGGGTGTTCGGCATGCTTCGCACGACCTGGTCGTGGCCGAGGATGCCGGTCAGTGCGGTCGTCGTCGCCCCCGCGATGATCGAGAGGACGAGCTGGCCGCGACGGATCGCGGGCCGGATCTCGCGGCCGACACGCCCGAGCATCTGCGGCTTGAGCGCGAGGAGGACGACGTCCGCGCCCGATACGGCATCGGGGTTCGAGGCCGTCGTGCGGATCCCGTACAGGCGCTGGAGCTCCTCGCGCCGATCTGCGCGCGGGTGGCTCGCGATGACCTGCCCCGGCTCGACCAGCTCGCCCCGGAGCAGGCCGGCGATCATCGCCTCGGCCATGACGCCGGAGCCGATCGTCGCGATCGTGCGTTGCGCGAGTGGGGACATCGCCGGCGAGTATACCGGCGGGGGGCGGCCGGTCCGGCGGGATCGCCGCCGGAAAAGCCGCGGCGCCGCCATCGAGGGGCTCGTTTCCGCGCGGAAGAGGCGGGAAAGAGTGTTACGCGGCGGTCGCCCGGCCGAGGAGGAAGAAGCGCGGCGTCGTCGTGACGCTCGCGTCGGCGAACCCCGCGGCATGCAGCGCGGACTCGAGCTCGGTCGGCTCGTAGAACACCTTGGGGATCGTGAACGTCCGCCCGTCGTTGAGGCGCCGAACGCTCGTCTCCGCGTCCTGCGACGGCTCGTTGTCGACGGCGGAGGACTGCGGGTCGAACCGCGAGTCAATGAAGGCGAACGTGCCGCCCGGCCGGAGCCACCGTCGCGCGATGCCCAGGAACGCCGCGAGCCGGTTCCGCGGGACGTGGCTCAGCCAGAACCCGGTGAACAGGGCGTCCGCGGGTTCGTCGGGCTCGGCCCACGCGTCGCGGACGTGGAGGTGGGCACGCAGCCGATGCGCGACGAGCCGGTCGCGGGCGATGTCGAGTGGCGCCGATGCCGCGTCCGTGCACCACAGCTCGCCCTTCGTCGCGAGCAGCGGCGACCACCAGCCGGTGCCCGCCGCCAGCTCGACGATGCGGCCGGACAGCGGCAGCGCGTCGAGCCAGGCGGTCGCCGTGTCGAGGTCCGCCTGCCAGGCCATGTCGTGGATCGCGCCGCGTGCGTAGCGACCGCGGCGGAGGTACCACTCGTCGTACTCGGGGGCCCGCGCCTCGTAGTAGGCGACCATCGGGTCCGATCCGGTCTCCGGTTCCGTTACTGGGGACTCGTCGGCCGCAACGGCCGCCGCGGCGGCGGTGTCTCCCGTGCGGCCGGCCGCCGCCCTGTCGGCGATCGCGGTCCGGAGGCGGAAGCGGAGGAACGGATTCTCGCCCGCCCGTCCCAGGCATGCCGGGCAGAGCTGCGCCCAGCCCTCGAGGTCGTCGGGCCCGCGCGTCGCATGCGGCGTCCCACACCAGAGGCAGTCGAAGCTCGCGCGGAAGGCCGTGGCGCCGGTCATCACGGGGTCATCGCGTCGTCGTCAGGCGCGGATCAGCCATCGAGGAGCATCAGACCGGGATCGGCTCCCAGGACATCGGCGGGGCGACGTCGACGAACCGGTTCGGGTCGAAGATCTCCGCGAGCATCGTGATTCCGTCGACGACCCGCGGCCCCGGCCGGCTGAAGTACGCCGACCCGTCGAGGGCGATGACGTTGTGGCGCTGGACGGCGACGATATCCGACCAGAACGGCGGGCGGCGCATCCGGCCGAACTCGCGCACGGTCTCGGCGAGGTGGTAGCCGCAGGGCATGAGCAGGAGCATGTCCGGCTCGACGTCGCGGATCGCCGCCCACGTCGTTCGCACCGCAGGCTCGCCCTCGTGGCCGAGGAGGTCCCAGCCGCCGGCTCGCCTGATCTGCTCGGGCACCCAGTGGCCCACGACGAACGGAGGATCGAGCCACTCGAGCCCGACCACCCGGAGCGGCCGGAACCCGCTGGCCTTCGCCTTCTCGACGCGCTGCTCGATCCGGCCGAGGCGGCCGCGGAGCCGGGCGAGGACGCCGAGCGCCTTCGACTCGGTCTCGGTCATCGCGCCGACCGTGCTGATCGAGTTGAAGATGCCCTCGAGGCTCGTCGGGTCGAGTGAGATGACGGTGATGTCCGGGCTGATCGACCGGGCGAGCTCCTGGACCGAGGCGTGGTGCGGCGCGCAGACCGTGCAGAGCTGCTGGCTGATGATGAGGTCCGGCCGGGCGGCACGAAGGGCATCCTCGTCGATCTCGTAGAGGGCCGTTCCGGCCTCGACGGCCGCCTGGACCCGCCGGTCGATCGCCCGGTTCGACGCGGCGTGCAGGTCGAGCGTCGGCCGTGTCATCACCGGCTTGCCGATCGCCTCGCGTGGCCAGTCGCACTCGTGGGTGACGCCCACGAGCTGGCGGCTCAGCCCGAGAGCGCAGACGATCTCGGTCGCGGACGGCAACAGGGAGACGATGCGCATGCTGGAAGTCTAGCCGGGCCCTCTCTCCGGGCCCTTTCGCGCCGCCGAGGATCGCTCGGCGCGGGGTCAGCCGGCGCTCAGCGGGGCTTCAGCTCGTCGACAGACGTTCGGGCGGCTGCCCTGTCCGTGAACCAGACGGCGTCGATCTGGGTGTAGTTCGCCCACTCGGCCGGCAGCGACTCCTCGGGGAAGATCGCGTTGACCGGGCACTCGGGCTCGCACGCGCCGCAGTCGATGCACTCGTTGGGGTCGATGAACAGCTTCCGGTCGACGCCCTCTTCGTAGTGGATGCAGTCGACCGGACACACGGAGACGCACGAGATGTCGAGGACGTCGATGCACGGCTCGGCGATGACGTAGGCCATGAACGGTCTCCTCTGCGCCTGCCCGCCTCGCCGGTCAGGCCTCGTACGTGTCCAAGGTGCTCGTGCGGGCCGCTTGTGCAGGCGTCCCCACGAGGAAAGGAGCGTATCACCACCGCGCCGCGCTCGACGGCGGTCGTCAGGGACTGGCGGCCCGGAGCGGGATGGACATGCCCTTCGCCCAGTGGCCCGGGATGTGGCATCCGACGACGAACCCATCGATGTCGGCCGGCACATTCCACGTGGCGTCGGCGCGCTCGCCGGAGCGGACGACGAGCCGGAGCCCTTCGACGCCGGCGGGCACGCTCACGGCCGGCGTCGGGCCGGGTGGTGCGCCGGCCGTCGCCTGCTCGGCCGACTCCCAGGCGTCCTGCGTGGCGGCCGGTCCGATGATCGCCTCGTGGATGTCGAGCCCGGCGTTGACGACATGCAGGACGATGGTCTCGCCGGGGACGACGTCGAGGGTGGCCGGGCTGTACGCATACTCACGGGCGATGAGGTTCACCTCGCGGGGCCGCGCGAGGGTGCCGGCCGTGGGCCGGGGCGTCGTGATGGCCGTCCCCTCGCACGCGGCGAGCGCGGTGGCGACCACGATCACGAGGGCCAGCCGGAGGCGCGGCAGCCGCGCCCGGCGAGCGACGGCAGGGACGGTGTCGGGTGCCACCGCCACGAGTCTAGCCGTCCCGCCGTCCGACCCGCGGCTTGACACCGCGCGCGCCTCCGCCGCACAGTGCGCGCCACCCGCGAGGCCATCCTTCGGCGCCGCGTTGTCGGGTCGTGCCTGCGCTCCCTCGCGATCGCGCGCACGGGCCGGCATGCCGACCGTCGCCGTT
>VBHW01000026.1:14572-15049 GCA_005881055.1 Chloroflexota bacterium | reverse complement strand
CGGACGACTCAGTCGTGGTCCCGCCATACGACGAGACCTCCATGAGGTCGATCCGCAGGGGGAGGTCGATCACGCGCATGAGGTCGGCCATGAACGGTAGCGACCCCTTGAGGACGCTCACGAGGGTGAGGCGGCGGCCGGCGTAGTCGTCGGTGATCTGGCGGCCCAGCTCGGTCACCCGTGCCTGGATCCGTTCCTCCGAGAGGAGGATGTCGGCGACGTCCGCCTGGAGGTCGACGGCGTGGGTCATGCGCTGGGGTCATCCACGTGGTCGGGCATCTGGTCATCCATGCGCGGCTCGGCGACTCCTCGGCTGCGGCTCCGGCTCATGGGCTCAACGGCTCCGTGGCGGCGGCTTCGCCACGCTCGACCCGGCCCGGCGTCCGCGGCGGCGGCGGCGTGCCGCCGGGATCGGCGCCGCTCCCTTGACGACCGCGGCGGATTCTGCGTGGACGACCGCCGTTGGCTCCACGTTGA
>VBHW01000026.1:12348-14523 GCA_005881055.1 Chloroflexota bacterium | reverse complement strand
GCGAGCATGGCGAGCCCGTCAGGCTGAGGCTCGGCAACGAGCGCCTCCCCGGGCCGGACCAGCACCGCCTGGCCGGGCGCCCCTGACAGTTCGGCGACGAGGCCGAGCTTTCCGTACTTGAGCATGAGCGCCCGGAAGTCGCGGCCATAGAACAGCTTGACGCGCACGTCGGGGTACAGCTCGCGGAGCCGGCGCAGCTTGCGGTTCTTCTTCCGGACGAGGCTCTGCTTGAGCGTGGTCAGCTCGAGGTAGAGGTCGAGGTCGGGCAGCCAGAAGTCGGGCGAGAAGCTCTCGACGACGACCCCGTCGAGGTTCCACAGGATCGGGAACGTGTGCGGCTCGTACTCCCAGCGAACTGCGTAGAAGTCGAGGATCCGCGCGAGCTCGGCCTCGCTCGCGTGTGCGAACGCGGCCAGCGACTGGCCCGCCGGCGCGGGCGTGACGGGTGCGGGATCGCGGCGCCTCCCGGAGCGTCCTCCCGACGAATCGGACGGCGAAGGCGGGCGCTGCTCCATCGGCATGCAGTGTAGCGGTCCCCGGCCCATCCCGGTGACGTTGTCCCTGGATACCCCCGGGGGGTATCATCGCGCCATGACGACCCCAGACGGCCGATCGATCGATCGCCCACCCTACGGCGACTTCCGACACTCCTACTCGAAGGACAAGGCCCAGCTTCGGCGGCGGCTGTCGCGGATGGAGGGCCAGGTCCGCGGGATCGCCCGGATGATCGAGCGCGACGAGTACTGCGTGGACATCCTCCAGCAGACGGCTGCCCTGCGTGCTGCCGTGGACGCGCTCTCGATCCTCGTGCTCGAGGACCACGTCCAGGGCTGTGTCCGGACTGCCGCTGCGCGAGGCGAGGCGGACACGTACGTGGACGAGGTCATGGATGTCGTCCGGCGCACGCTCGGGCGACCGGTGCGCGGAGGCGCTCGCACGACCTGACGCGGCGGAGCACGTCGGGGACCTCGCGCTCGCCGGTACCAACGCCCGCGGACCCGCAGCCTGTCGGGGGATACCTCCGGGCGCTGCGTCCGGGCACCATCCCGGGGTGACCGAGGAACGGCCGCCGATTAGCCCTGCGCGTCCGGCCATCGCACCCGCGCCCACGCCGATCATCCCGGCCCCTCCGGCGTTCGTGGAACGGCGCGTGGCATCCCGCCGCGCGGAGGACCGGGCCGCCCACGACGAGGCGGCCCTGCTCGCGCGCGCGCTCGACATCCTCGCGGCCGGCAGCCCGGCCGAGGACCGGCTCGCGCGGCTGCTCGCGCTCCTCGCGCGGACCGTGGGTGCCCGTCGGGCGGCCGTGCTGGTGCCAGGTCCCGATCGGCAGGTCGCCGTCTCGATCGTGCGCGATGAGGACGCGTCGGCCGCCCATGAGCTCGCCGCGTGGCTGGACGCGGAGGCGCCACGCTCGCGGGCCGATCGCGCTGCCGCGGGGCCTGCCCACGTCGCCTACTCGAGGCAGGCCACGACCGTGGCAGCGGGCCCGATCGCGGACGGCCTGCTCGCGGTCGCCGGGGCGCCGTGGCCCTACGGGGCCGACGACGCCGGGGCGGGCGATGCGACAGAGCAGTCGACTGGAGAGCCCCACTTCGCGAGCCTGGCGATCCCCGAGGCCGGGGCCATCGTGTTCGGCTTCGATTTTGCCCGCGCCGAGGACGCCGCGGACGTCGGCGAGCGTCTGCCGCCCAACCTCGCACGTCACGCCGCCGTCGCGCTGGCCCTCGTCGGCCAGGAGCTGGCCAGCGAACGGGAGCTCGCCGAGCTTCGCGCCCTCGACGCCGAGCGGACCCGCTTCGTGTCGACCGTCGCCCACGAGCTGCGGACCCCGCTCACGGGCCTCAACGGCTACCTCGAGCTCATCCTGGCCGGGCGCGTGGAGGACCCGGACGTCGCCCGCGAGTTCCTCGAGCGCTCGCACGGCATCGTCGCCTCGATGAGCGACCTCGTCGGCGACCTCCTGGAGGTGTCGCGCCTGGAAGCCGGGACGCTCGGGCTCGAGATCCGCCAGGTGTCCGTCCACGAGGCCGGGAGCCGTGTCATCGACGGGCTCGCGCCGATCGCGCTGGAGCGCGGTGTGACGCTCAACGCGGACCTGCCGCCGCGGCTGCGCGCGGCGACCGCCGATCGCCGGCGGGTGGAGCAGATCCTCACGAACCTCGGCGGCAACGC
>VBHW01000026.1:0-12242 GCA_005881055.1 Chloroflexota bacterium | reverse complement strand
AACGCTTCTATCGGAGCACCGGCCACGAACGTGTCGCCGGCACCGGGCTCGGCCTGCCGATCGCCCGCGAGCTCGCGCGGGCGATGGGCGGCGACCTCGACGTGGCATCCGTGAGCGGCTCCGGCTCGGCGTTCATCCTCGCGCTCCCGGGCGCTCTCCCGGTCGACGCCGCCGTCATCGCCGAGACGCTGGATCGGGCCCTCGCGACGGAGGAGATCCGGCTCGAGGAGCGGGCGGTGCTCCGCGCGATCCAGGGCTCGGGACGCATCGGCGGGACGATGACGCCGCCGCGTGCGCTGCCGATCCACCGGAGGGCGGACGCGGACGGCGCGTCGACCTCGGGCGAGGCCTCCGGCGTCGGCCCGCGCCCTGTCGAGCCGCGGACCGCGGGACGCACCGTGCGGTTCGGGGTCATCGACGGCTCGGCGGGGCGGCCCGACCCGTGGTTATCCACGAAGGTGTGGACGACTCGGCGTTTCGTGGATAAGTCCCGTTGACAGGGCCGCGACGCAGCCCGTAACGTCCGGCATCCGCACACGGGTCGACGCCGTAGGGTAACGGGGCTCGCGAGGGGTCCGGGGAGACCCGGCCACGAACCAGGTGAGCCGTGGAAGACCGATCCGCCCACCCGGTGTGCGATGAACGACGACGCCGGGAGCGGACCGCAGGCGGACTAGCGCGACCCGTGAGGAGGGAGCGTGTCCAGCCGTCGCGACCCGCTCCCGACGGGCGTCGCTTCCTCACCGGAACATCCCGAGACGTGCGCCACGCCGTCGCGCCGATCGGGCAGGGGGCCGCTGCTAGGCTGACCCGGCATGCGGATCGCGGTCCTGTCCGACATCCACGCCAACCTCCCCGCGCTCGACGCGGTGCTCGCGGATGCCGGCCCGGTGGATGCCGTCTGGCACCTCGGCGACGTCGTGGGCTACGGCCCGGACCCTGACGGCGTCGTCGACCGCCTGCGCGACGTCGGGGCGATCGGCGTGCGCGGCAACCATGACTCGGCGGCGATCGGGCTCCTGGACCTCGGCGAGTTCAACGACGACGCCCGGGCGGCGATGGAATGGACGCAGGGACGGATCGGGCGGTACACGCGCGAGTGGCTGACGGCCCAGCCGTTGCGCCATGAGGCGCACGACACGACGCTCGTCCACGGCAGCCCGCGCGATCCGACGTGGGAGTACGTCCTGTCGGCGGCGGTCGCCAAGGCGAACCTCGCGGCGTTCGGGACGCGGCTCTGCCTCCACGGCCACACGCACGTGCCGATCGCCTTCCGCGAAGCGGCTGCGGCCAGGGCCGTCGAGACGCTCGGTCCGACGCCCGGAGCGGTGCTCCCCCTCGACGAGCGACGCGCGATGCTCAACCCGGGCAGCGTCGGCCAGCCGCGCGACGGGATCCCGGAGTCGAGCTACCTGGTCCTCGATCTCAATGCCGCCGAGGCCTCCTGGCACCGCGTTCCCTACGACATCGGATCGGTGCAGGACGCGATGCGCGCGGCGAGGCTGCCGTGGCGGCTCGTCGAGCGCCTGAGCTACGGGCTGTGACGTCCCGCGAAACGGGCCTCGCCGGCAGCCCCACCGTCGCTACGCTGACGCGATGATCGGCGGTCGTCGACCCCTCAAAGGGCGCAAGCTGGCCGACCGCCGGGTGCGCATCGAGCGCCCCCACGCCGCGTACTTCCGCTGGAGCGGGCCGGGCCAGCTCACCGCCAAGGAGTCCGCCAGTCGGCCGACGACGCCGCTCGGGCGCCTGTGGGCCCGCGTCAAGGCCGCGGTCATCGGCCGTCCCCTGGCGTCGGAGGACGAGATCGGCGAGCGGCTCTCGAAGAAGAAGGCGCTCGCGATCTTCAGCTCGGACGCGATCAGCTCGTCGGCGTACGCGACCGAGGAGATCCTCCGCGTCCTCATCCTCGGCGGAGCGGCGGCGCTCGTCCTCGGCCTCCAGGTCAGCATCGCGATCGCGGTCCTCCTCATCGCGGTCGCCATCAGCTACCGCCAGGTCTGCCTCGCCTATCCGACCGGCGGCGGTTCCTACTCGGTCTCGAAGCGGAACTTCGGGCGGGGCGCGTCGCTCGTCGCGGCGAGCGCCCTGCTCATCGACTACGTCATGACCGTGGCCGTGTCGACCTCCTCGGCCGTCGAGCAGATCACCTCGGCGGTCCCCGCCCTCATCGACGAGCGCGTCCTTATCGGCGTCGCGGCCATCGCGCTCATCACGATAGGCAACCTGCGCGGCATCCGCGAGGCGGGCAACATCTTCGCGGTCCCGACGTACCTCTTCCTCGGGTCGGCGCTCCTCATGATCGGCATCGGGGTGTACCGCATCGTGATCCTCGGCGAGCACGGCGCGTACGACCCCAACCAGCTCATCCGGCAGACGGGAGAGACGGCCGAGGGGGTGGGGTTGCTCCTCCTCGTGCGGGCGTTCGCGGCAGGGGCGGTCGCGCTCACCGGCACGGAGGCGATCGCGACGGGCGTGCCCGCGTTCAAGCCTCCGGAGGCCCGGAACGCGGCCACCACGCTGGCGATCATGGCCGCGCTCCTCGGCACGCTGTTCATCGGGATCACGTTCGTCGCGGTCAACTTCGGGATCACCCACCTCGAGCTCCCCGAACAGCAGACGGTCATCTCCCAGGTGGCGCGGCGGACGTACGGCGACGGGACGATCCCGTTCTTCCTCTTCCAGTCGTTCACGGCCGTCCTGCTGTTCCTCGCGGCGAACACGAGCTTCAACGCGTTCCCGCGGCTCCTCGCGATCCTCGCCAAGGACGGCTTCATGCCCCGCCAGTTCGCCCTACGCGGCGATCGGCTGGCGTTCTCCTACGGGATCATCGTCCTCGCCACGGTCGCGGCCGGGCTCGTCATCCTGTTCCGGGGCGAGACGCACCTCCTCATCCCGCTCTATGCGGTCGGCGTGTTCATCGACTTCACGATCAGCCAGGCCGGCATGATCCGGCACTGGCTCCGCGAGCGGACGCCTGGCTGGAGACGCCGCCTGACGATCAACACGTTCGGCTGCGTCCTCACCGCGATCGTCGCCGTCGTCGTCACGACCGCGAAGGCGCCGCAGTCGCTGCTCGTTCTCCTGCTCATCCCCTGCCTCGTCGGCCTCATGCGCTTCATCCACCGCCAGTACGACGCCCAGGCCGAGGAGCTGCGCGTCCGCGACGACACCGTCATCGCCGGGCCGCATCGCGAGCAGCGGGTCGTCGTGCCGATCAACGGGATCAACCGGGCGGTCGTCCAGGCGCTCAACTTCGCGCGAACGGTCTCGGGGGACGTCCGCGCCGTCTTCGTCACCGACGACGAGGCCGAGGGCGAGGAGCTGCGCGCCCGCTGGGAGCGCCAGTTCCCGGGCCTGCCGCTCGTCATCGTCGAGTCGCCGTACCGTGCGGTCGTCTCGCCCGTCGTGGCGTACCTCGACGTCCTCGACCAGGCGTGGCCGCCCGACAAGGAGGCGCCCATCACGATCGTCGTCCTGCCCGAGTACGTCGCCCGACATTGGTGGGACCGCGTGCTGTATAACCAGACCGCCAGGCGGATGAAGGCCGCTCTCGTCGGGCGCGAGCACACGGTGATCGCCGACGTCCCCTACCGCCGCAGCCACTGAGACATCCCGGATCGGTCCCGGAAGGGAGGCCGGTGGCATCGCCGTGATCGGAGCAGGATGATCGGAGGGCGCCGGCCGCTTGCCGGCCGGAAGCTCGCGGACCGGCGCGTACGCGTCGAACGGCCGCACGCGCCGTTCTTCCGGTACACGGGCCCGGGTCAGCTCGTCGCCCGCGAGGCCGCGAGCATGCCGACGACCCCGGCAGGGCGATTCGCGGCACGCCTCAAGAAGATCGCGATCGGACGGCCCCTCGCGAGCGAGGAGGAGATCGGCGAGCGGCTGTCGAAGAAGAAGGCGCTGGCGATCTTCAGCTCGGACGCGATCAGCTCGTCGGCATACGCGACCGAGGAGATCCTGCGGGTCCTCGTCCTGGCCGGCGCGGGCGCACTCCTCGTCTCGATCGAGATCTCGATCGCGATCGCCGTGCTCCTCGCGGTCGTCGCGCTCAGCTACCGGCAGGTCTGCCGCGCGTTCCCGAACGGCGGCGGCGCGTACGCGGTTGCGCGCAGTGAGCTGAGCCCACTCCTCGGGCTCATCGCGGCCGCGGCCCTGCTCATCGACTACGTCATGACCGTGGCGGTGTCGACCTCCTCGGCCGTCGACCAGCTCATCTCGATCGCGCCGGCGCTCAACGCCTTGCGGATCGAGTTCGCGATCGACTCGATCACGCTCATCACGATCGCCAACCTCCGCGGGCTGCGCGAGTCCGGGAACATCTTCGCGGTCCCGACGTACATGTTCGTCGGCCTGGCCCTCGTGATCGTCGCCTCGGGCGTGTTCCACATCATCACGGGACAGGCGACACCGCTGCCTCGGCAGCCGGAGGCAGTCTCCTTCGGTACCGAGACGCTCGGGGTCTTCCTCCTCCTCAAGGCATTCGCCAGCGGCTCGGTGGCGCTGACCGGCACGGAGGCGATCGCGAACGGCGTCCCGGCCTTCAAGCCGCCCGAGGCGCGCAACGCCGCGAACACGCTCACGGTCATGGCGGTCCTCCTCGGCGTCCTGTTCGTCGGGGTCACCGTCGTGGCGCATGCCTACGACATCGTCCCGTCGCGTGATGGCTCCGGCGGCCCGACCGTCATCGCGCTCGTCGCCGGCACCGCGTTCGGCAGCGGGCCGCTCTTCTACGTCTTCCAGCTCGCGACCGCGCTCATCCTCTTCCTGGCCGCGAACACCAGCTTCAACGCCTTCCCCCGGCTCGCGGCGATCCTCGCCGAGGACGGCTACATGCCCCGGCCGTTCGGCTTCCGCGGCGACCGGCTCGCCTACTCGTGGGGGATCATCGCCCTGGCGGCGATCGCAGCCGCGCTGCTCGTGTACTTCGGCGGGATCACGACGCTGCTCATCCCCCTCTATTCGGTCGGCGTATTCGTCTGCTTCACGCTGTCGCAGCTGGGGATGGTCCGCCACTGGCTCCGGCTCCGCGAATCCGGATGGGCCTGGCGAACCGCGATCAACGCGAGCGGGGCGATCCTCACGGCCGTCGTCCTCGTCGTCGTGGCGTCCGTGAAGTTCACGTCGGGCGCGTACCTCGTCGTGATCCTCATCCCGATGCAGGTCGCGGTCTTCCTCTTCATCCGCCGCCAGTACGAGGCGTCCCGGGAGAAGCTCACGGTACGCGGCGACTTCGTCGTCAAGCCCCCGCATCGCGAGGAACGTGTCGTCATCCCCATCCCGACGATCAATCGCGCGGTCGTGCAGGCCGTCAACGTCGCCCGATCGATCAGCGATGACGTCCGCGCGGTGTTCATCTCGGACGACCCCGACGCGGCGGCCGAGCTTCGCGAGCGATGGGAGCGCCAGGTGCCAGGGGTCCCGCTCGTCGTCGTCGAGTCGCCCTACCGCGCGCTCGTGGGGCCGATGACGGCCTACCTCGACGTGCTCGACCGGGCGTGGCCGCCGGACAAGGAGGCACCGATCACGTTCGTCGTCATCCCCGAGTATGTCGCCCGGAACTGGTGGGAGCGCATCCTCTACAACCAGGTCGCGCGGCGGCTGCGGACGGCGCTGCTCGGCCGCCCGCACACGGTCGTGGTCAACGTCCCGTACCGGCGCGAGGAGGCGACCACCCCCGAGCCCGAGGGACCCGGCCCGTAACCGGCGTCCGTCCGGCCGGTGGTATCGTGGCGCGCGCGATGGCGACCGCGGCCCACACCGACCCAGCGTCGCCTCCCATCCCAGGCCGAAGCCCGGAGCGCGCCAGCCTTGCCCAATCCCGAACAGACCGTCGTCTTCCGGCGGGCCGTCGTCGCCTTGAATGGCGGCTCGAGCGACGCGCGGATCGTTCGGCTCGCGGCGGGGGTGGCACGCCAGTGGAAGGCCGAGCTGGTGGCGGTGCACGTCGTCGAGATCGACTGGACCCAGCCGCTCGATGCCGACATCGCCGGCCGATCCGAGGACGTCCAGCGAGTGCTCGACCTCGCCGAGGAGACCGCCGAGGACTGCCAGTACAAGATCGAGCCCGTGCTGCTCCAGGCGCGTGACGTCGGAGCCGCGCTCGTCGACGAGGCGACCGAGCAGCGGGCCGACATGCTCATCCTGGGCCTGCCCTATCGCAAGCGCTTCGGGGGCGACTTCGCGATCGGGAGCACCATCCCCTACGTCCTGAAGAACGCCCCCTGCGCCGTCTGGGTCGTCAGGGAGCCGATCCCCGAGGAGTCAGCATGAAAGTGGTCATCGTCGGCTGCGGCCGCGTCGGTGCCGTCCTCGCCGAGGCGTTCGAGAAGGCGGGCAACGACGTCATCATCCTCGACCGCTCGACCGGTGCATTCGACAAGCTCCCCTCGACGTTCCGGGGCAACGCCGTGCGCGGCGACGGCACGGACGAGGACGTCCTGCGCCGGGCCGGCGCCCAGGATGCCGACGTCTTCCTCGCGCTCACGGAGGGCGACAATCGCAACGTCATGGCGGCACAGCTGGCGACGGAGGCGCTCAACGTCGGGCGGGTCCTCGCCAAGGTGAACGATCCCGTGCGCGCTGCGGCCTACGCGGACCTCGGCCTCGCCACGATCTGCCGGACGAACCTCATGGAGGACACGATCCTGGGCTTCGCCGGCCTGTCGACGGCCCAGCGCCCGCCCATCCTCGCGCCGCAGCGGACCCACCCGGGCGGCGAGCATCACCGCGCGGAGGCCGAGCCGGCCGCCGCCCCCTCGGAGGCCTGAGACGTGTTCGTACTCGTCGTCGGCGGCGGGAAGGTCGGCTACTACCTCGCCAAGGAGCTCGTCGAGTCCGGCCATGAGGTCGTCCTCATGGAGAAGGACCACGCTCGGGCCGACCAGATCGCCGACGAGATCGGATCCATCGTCATCGCCCATGACGGCTGCGAGGGCAAGTACCTCGCCGAAGCCGGGGCCAACCGCGCCGACATCGTTGCCGCCGTGACCGGCGACGACGAGGACAACCTCGTCATCTGCCAGATGGCCAAGCACCACTTCGACGTGCCGCGGACGATCGCCCGCGTCAACAACCCCAAGAACGAGGAGCTGTTCAAGCACCTCGGCGTGGACGAGCTCATCAGCCCGACGCGCATGATCCTCGGCTCGATCGAGCAGGACATCCCGGTCCACGAGCTGCTCCACCTCGGATCGCTCGGCGGCTCGGACCTCGAGCTCATCGAGGCGCCGCTGCTCCCCGGATCGTCGAGATCCCGGAGGGCTGTTCGCTCTTCGCGGTCGTCCGCGAGGGACGTGCGGTCCCGCTCCGGCCGGACACGATCCTCGCCGAAGGCGACAAGGTCATCGCGATCGGCCGCGCGGAGTGCGAGGCGGCGCTCCACGGCCAGCTCATCGGGAACGCCGAGCCGGTCGGCTGACGCCCTGGCGGTATGCGGGCGGGGGGTCGCGTTCGCCCTCGCTGAACGAACCTGAGCCCGGCGCACCGCGAATCGCCGGTGGGACGTCCAGCCGCCCGGTGTGTTCGCCACAGCCGAACGAACAGAGGCGAGGACAGGCCCGGAGCGAGCACCTCCGCGTTTGAGCTTCTCCGCGTTCACTGTGGGCGAGTGAAGCGTTGCGCGGGCCGGAGACGACACCGAACACGCCTACAACACTCTTGACAACGCCATTGTCAAGACTCTACGATACCGGCGTGTCTGGCAACATGACTCTCACCCGTGCAACAAGCGCAGCGCGCAACGCCGGCACCGCGCACCGTGGAGGTACACGGCCATGACCATCGTGCGCCGACTCTCGCCGTTCGGCGAGCTCATGACACTTCGTTCCGCGATGGACCGCCTGTTCGAGGACAGCTTCGTCCGTCCCCGCCAGTGGACCGCGCTCTTCGACAGGGACGCCGGGAGCCTCGTGCCGCTGGACGTCTCGAGCACCGTTGACGAGCTCGTGGTCGAGGCGTCGCTCCCCGGCTGGAAGCCGGAGGACGTCGAGATCACCATCGACGGTGGCACGCTGACGATCAGCGGCCAGAGCGCCGACGAGGCGGAGCGCCGCGACGAGGGCGTCCTCGTCCGGGAGATCCGCCGCGGCAGCTTCGGCCGGAGCATCACGCTGCCGGAGGGCCTCGAGCCCGACAAGGCGAGCGCGACGTTCGAGAACGGCATCCTCACCCTGCGGATCCCCAAGGCCGAGCAGGTGAAGCCCCGCCAGATCCGCATCGCCCCGATGACGAACGGCTCGGCGACCCCGAGCCCGACCCCGAGCACTCAGCCGAGCTCGCCGACCGGCGAGACCGGTTCCGAGCAGGCCGGCCGGCCGGAGGCCTGAACCCGTGGCGTCCGACCGGGTCAACCGCGACCCCACGCGACCGGTCTACGTGATCAGCGTCGCCGCGAGCATCGTGAGCGTCCATCCGCGGACGCTCAGGATCTACGAGGACGAGGGTCTCGTCTGCCCGGCTCGGACGCCCACGAACATCCGGCTCTACAGCGAACAGGACATCCGACGGGTCCTCTGGATCCGTCACCTCACCCGTGACCGGGGCGTCAACCTGGCCGGCATCCGCATCCTCTTCGAGCTCGAGGAGCGCATCGGGACCCGCATCCTCGAGTCGCTCTACGACGAGGGGATGGAAGAAGCCGGTGCCGACCGGCCCGAGACGGCACCGGACCCCGTCTGATCCGATCCGTGAGACCCATGCTGCGTTACCCGCGTTTCCCCATTGACGAGGCAGCGGCCTCGTCCCCCACACTAGCCGCGGCGGCCGGTGCCGCCGCTTCCGAATGGAGATCCTGATGGCCGACCGTCCAACCGTCCCGGACGACCCCAAGCCCACCTCACTCGCGACCCGGCGCAGCGGCGTCCGGGCCGGCGGGCCGCAGGGGCTGCCCCTGGTCGCCCTCCGGGAGACGGTCATCTTCCCGGAGATGATCGTGCCGCTCCAGGTCGGCCGCGAGAAGAGCGTCAACGCGCTCAACGCCGCCGTCGCCACGGGCGGGCCCATCGCGCTCGTCACGCAGCGCCAGGCCGAGCAGGAAGAGATCGAGAAGCCGGACGAGCTGTACGGCGTCGGCACGCTCGCGAAGATCGCCCAGGTCGTCCAGCTCCAGGACGGCACCGTCCGGGCGATCGTCCAGGGCCAGGGCCGCCTGCGCGTCCACGACTTCGTCCAGACGAGCCCGTACATCGTGGCGACGATCGAGGAGCTCCACGATCAGGCGCCCGGCGGCGTCGAGATCGAGGCGCTCATGCGCACGGTGCAGGCGCAGATCGAGCAGTACGTCGCGAACGGCGCGCCCGTGCCGCCCGAGGCGGCCGTCGCCGCCCGCAACATCACCGAGCCGGGCCTCCTGGCCGACATGGTCGCCTACAGCCCGGACATGACGACGGAGCAGCGCCAGGAGCTGCTCGAGACGATCGACGTCGTCGAGCGGCTCAAGCTCGTCAGCAACTTCCTCGCGCGCCAGGTCGAGATCCTCGAGCTGAAGGGTCGGATCCAGTCCGAGGTCAAGTCCGAGATGGACAAGACCCAGCGCGAGTACATCCTCCGCGAGCAGCTCAAGGCGATCCAGCGTGAGCTCGGCGAAGAGGATCCCCAGCAGGCCGAGATCACCGAGCTTCGCGAGAAGGTCGAAGAGGCCGGCATGCCCGAAGACATCAAGGCCCGGGCGATCAAGGAGATCGACCGGATGAGCCGGATCCCGTCGGCGAGCCCGGAGGTCGGCGTCATCCGAACGTATGTCGACTGGCTCGTCGGCCTCCCGTGGAACGTCTCCACGGAGGACCTCCTCGACATCAAGCAGTCCGCCCTCATCCTCGACGAGGACCACTACGGCCTGGAGAAGGTCAAGGAGCGGATCCTCGAGTACCTCGCCGTGCGGACGCTCGCGGACACGATCCGCAGCCCGATCCTCGCGTTCATCGGACCGCCCGGGGTCGGCAAGACGAGCCTCGGCAAGAGCATCGCCCGCGCCATGGGCCGCAAGTTCGTGCGTATGAGCCTCGGCGGCATCCACGACGAGGCCGAGATCCGCGGCCACCGCCGGACGTACATCGGAGCGCTCCCTGGCCGCGTCATCCAGAACATCAAGACCGCGGGCACGAACAACCCCGTGTTCATGCTCGACGAGGTCGACAAGATCGGCATGGACTTCCGGGGCGACCCGTCGAGCGCGCTGCTCGAGGTCCTCGACCCTGAGCAGAACAACACGTTCCAGGACAACTACCTCGAGGTGCCGTTCGACCTGAGCAAGGTGCTCTTCATCGCGACGGGCAACCTGCTCGACCCGATCCCGCCTGCGCTCCGCGACCGGATGGAGATCATCCAGCTGCCGGGCTACACGCAGAAGGAGAAGGTCGAGATCGCGCGGCGGTTCCTCATCCCCAAGCAGATGGTGAACCACGGCCTCAAGGACAAGCACATCGAGATCACGGACGAGGCGCTCCTCGAGCTCGTCCAGGCATACACCCACGAGGCCGGCGTCCGGAACATCGAGCGCGAGATCGCAAGCATCATGCGCAAGGTCGCCCGCTCGGTCGCCGAGGGCCGGCGGCGGAAGACGATCGTCGACGTGAAGAAGCTCGACGCCTTCCTCGGGCCGCCGCGCTTCGAGTACGGCGAGCTCGAGCCGGAGGACCAGGTGGGCTCAGCGACCGGACTGGTCGTGACGGAGGTCGGCGGCGACGTCGTCGCGATCGAGGTCACGAGCATGGAGGGCCGCGAGGACTTCATCCTCACCGGCCAGCTCGGCGAGGT
The DNA here is from genome assembly GCA_005881055.1 of Chloroflexota bacterium. Classification (GTDB taxonomy): domain Bacteria; phylum Chloroflexota; class Limnocylindria; order Limnocylindrales; family CSP1-4; genus C-114. Next base: position 1,484 of record VBHW01000026.1, on the reverse strand, counting down.
CATGCGGGAGTCGGCGCGCGCCGCGCCCTCGTGGACGCGCAGCCACGCCTCGTAGCTCGGCGTCGAGCGCGAGGTGTTCGAGAAGAACACCCTCCACATCCACGTGCCGGCCGGCGCGACCCCGAAGGACGGACCGTCCGCCGGGATCACGATGGCCACCGCGATGATCAGCGCGTTCACGGGCATCCCCGTCCGCAAGGACGTGGCGATGACCGGCGAGATCACGCTCCGTGGCCGAGTGCTGCCGATCGGCGGCCTGAAGCAGAAGATCCTCGCGGCGCACCTCTCCGGCGCGCGGGTCGTCATCATCCCCCGCAAGAACGAGAAGGACCTCCGGGACATCCCCGAGGAGATTCGCAAGCAGCTGAAGATCGTCCTCGTCGACTCGATGGGCCAGACCCTCGACGCCGCGCTGCGGCGCAGGCCGACGCCCCTCCCGCCGCGACCGCCGAGCGTCGCGGGTGAGGAGCGCCCGGTCGACGACCGGCCGCGCGAGCCGGAGACGAGCCGCGTCCGACGGCCGAGCTTCCCACCGCCCGAGCAGCCACCGGTCATGGTGACCGTTCGGAGGTAACCAGGAGGCACGGCCCTCGCAAACCAATCGGTTTGGGATGCCGTCCATGGAATACAAGGACTACTACGAGACCCTCGGGGTGCCGCGGACGGCGACCCAGGCCGAGATCAAGAAGGCCTTCCGGAAGCTCGCCCGCGAGCACCATCCCGACGTGCGCCCCGGTGACGCCACGGCCGAAGACCGGTTCAAGGACGTGAACGAGGCGCACGCGGTCCTGTCCGACCCTGCCAAGCGCCGCCAGTACGACACGCTCGGCGCGAACTGGGGGGCGTACACGCGGGGCGGCGGGGATCCGTTCGGGCCGGGCGGACCGTTCGCCGACTATGCCGGGTACGGCGGGCCCGGCGGCAACGTCCGGTTCGAGTTCAGGACGACCGGCGACGCCGGCGGGTTCTCCGACTTCTTCCGCACGTTCTTCGGCGGCGGGATGGGCGAGCCGGGCCCAGCTGCCGGCCGGGCGGGCTCCGGCCGTTCTGCTCAAGCCGGTGCGCGTGCATCCGGCGGGACGACGTTCGAGGACATCCTCGGCGGGCTGGGCTTCGACCCGGCCGGGGCAGCGGAGTCTCCCGGTCGTCGATCCGTCGAGCGAGAGGCCGGCACGGTCGAGGCGACGGCCGAGCTCGGACTCGAGGAGGCGTTCCACGGGACGACCCGGATCGTCGAGGTCGGCGGCAAGCGCCTCGAGGTGACGATCCCGCGGGGGGTCGACTCGGGCAGCCGCATCCGGCTCAAGGGCCGCGGCGGCGACGGCCGCGACATCCACGTCATCGTCCGTGTTCGACCGCATCCCGTCTTCGCGCGCCGGGGCGCCGACCTCGAGCGGGAGCTGCCGCTGACGCTTCGGGAGGCCCTGCTCGGCGGGGAGGTCCCGGTGGCGACCCTCAAGAGCCGCGTCCTCCTGCGCATCCCG
>VBHW01000416.1:1543-3131 GCA_005881055.1 Chloroflexota bacterium | reverse complement strand
AGTAGAACCAGGCGCCGTAGGCGATCGTCGCGCCCAGGATCGAGATCGACCCGCTGTCATTCGGGATGAGCGGCGTCCACGCCCCGCTGAGCGTGGCCACGATCCCGATGAACGCGGCGATGCCGCCCAGGAGCGAGCTCAGGTAGAAGACACCGGGGTGGGCCAGCTTGGTCGACTCGAACGCACCGCTGAACCGCCGGATGATGATGATCACGTCGATGAACAGGATCACCATCGAGACGCACCAGATGACCGTGACGGCCGCCTGCAGGACGTCGTAGATCTTGGTCTGGACCTCGACCGGCGAGCCGCCGCCGAAGCCGATCGTCGGCAGCACGACGAACGCCAGCAGGGTGAACGCCCCGGCGACGATCGTCTGCACCCACACGGCAGTGTCAGGGACCTTGTTCTCGTTCACATGGCTCATCCCTGCCGGGAGCCGGCGATCGAGGCCGGACACGAAGATCAGGCGCGCGAACGAGTAGTTGTAGACGACCGTGATGAACAGGAAGAAGCCGGCCAGGATCAGCGCCACGACCTTGCCGATGATGTCCCCGAACACGATGCTCACGACCTGGGCGACAGCGGTCACGTTGGCCGACTGATCGGCGGGCACAGCGACCATGACGCCGAAGGTGGCGATCAGGTAGGCGATCATCACGGCCAACGATCCGAACAGCAGGTAGCGCGTGATCGAGCGGGCGTCCTTGATCTCGACGCCCATGTTGAGTGGCACCTCCACGCCGAGGAGCGCCAGGATCACGAGGCCGAAGAACGTCCAGTTCGCGAAGTTGAGGCCGTGCTCCGAGCTGGGTGAATAGGCGCCGAAGTCGAGCGGGTTGACCTCCGCGTGATGGCCGCTGAACAGCCACAGGACGCCGGCCAGGCCCATGAGCACGATCGCCAGCCCGTACAGCACGAACACGACGTTGACGATGTTCTGGGTCACCCGGAAGCGCAGGATCGAGACGACCGCGCTGAAGACGATGAACAGGGTGATGACGATGCCCTGGACCCGGATGTCCAGGCTGCCGATCTGGTCCGGGAAGACGAAGCCAAGGAACGCGAACACGACGGTACCCGTGGCAACCATCACGAGCACCCCGGGCCACCACGCGCAGAAACCGGCGAAGAAGCCCCAGAAGCTACCGAACGCCTTGTTCGTCCAGAGGTAGATCGAGCCCTCGCCGGGGAACATCCGGCCGAGCTGGCCGGTCACGATGGCGCCCGGGATCAGGAATACGAGGAAGCCCAGGATCCACCAGCCGAAGGCCGCCGGACCGGCGCTCTGGATGACCGCCGCGTTGGTGATGAACAGGACGATGGCGACGAAGATCGCCACCATGTCGAACGAGGTGAGAACCCTCGGCAGGATGCCGGCCGCGACGCGTTCCGAGAGGAGCTGATCGCTGCCGGTCGATGCTTCAGTCGACATCTGCGAGATTCCTCCAGTTCCAGGACGGCGTCTGCTCGATTGGCGCGAGTTCCGTACGCGAGCCCTCCACTCGCGCGGACCGCAGTTCAAGTTAGTTTGGTCGATGGCGCTCCTCGGCCCCCTCGCTGCTCCCTAGAACCTCAGGGCATGCTG
>VBHW01000416.1:0-1532 GCA_005881055.1 Chloroflexota bacterium | reverse complement strand
CAAACGAGGCGACCTCCGACCGCTTGACCGCGAGATACGCGTTCCGGCGGAGCGGCCCCAGGGCCTCCATGAGGACTTCGTCCCGCTCTAGCTCGTCGAGCGCCTCGCCGAGCGATGTGGGCAGACGGGCGACGCCGCGACTGCGCAGCTCCTTCTCGCTCAGGGTCGCCGGATCCACGTTGACGGGCTCGCCTGGGTCGAGCTTTCGGCGGATGCCGTCGAGGCCCGCGTGGATGAGGCGGCCGAGGGCGAGGTACGGATTGCCCGTGCTGTCGGACGCCTTGAGCTCGAGGTTGGCCGAGCCTTCGTCGTTGCCCCACATCCGGGACGGGATCCGTATCGCGGCCTCGCGGTTGTCGTTGCCGTAGCACACGAACGCGCTCGACCAGTGTTGCGGCTGGAGCCGTCGATAGCTGTTCACGCTCCCGCAGGTGAGCGGAGGGCCGGCAGATGGTGAAGGACGCCGCCGATGAACTGGTAGGCGAGCTGCGAGAGCCCGTATCGGTCGCCGGGATCGTAGAAGGCGTTGCGCGCGGTCGGCTCGTCGCGTCCCGCGGATGTCCACATCGAGAAGTGGCAATGCGCGCCGTTCCCGGCCTGGTCGGGTAGCGGCTTCGGGGCGAGCGAGGCCCACAGGCCATGACGCCAGGCCACTCCCCGGGCCGTCTCGCGATACCAGACCTGGCGGTCTGCGGCCGCGAGCGCCGGCGCGTGCCGGATGGACATCTCCTGCTGGCCGTGCCCGAGCTCCGGGTGGTACAGCTCGACGGCCATGCCCTGGGCCTCGATGGCGCGGACGAAATCGATCGCGAAGTCGTGGGCGAGCGCGAACCCGGTGGTCGAGAAGCACAGGCTCTCGTCCACCGGCACGAGGCGATCACCATCGTGATCGGTCTCGCGTCGCGCCAGGAGGAATTCCGGCTCGAACGCTGCCTGCATCGCGAGTCCATCCCGCTCGGCCTCGGCGATTGCCGACCGCAGGAACGAACGTGGGCAGGCAGCCCAGGGCTGCCCGTCCAGGCCGATCAGGTCGCTCATCATCGCCGCCGCGCCCGGCGAGAACGGCAGATTCACGTACGAGTCGGGATCCGGGACGATGCGTACCTCGCCGACCGGCCCCAGCCCGTCGACGGGTTGGAGCTCATCGAGCATGTTCATCGCCTGCATCGCGACGGTCAGTCCGATCCCGCTCGCCATCCGCCCCTCGAGCGTCGAACGGCTCGTCGCTTTGCCCCGGACCACCCCGCCATGGTCGACATAGAGGAATCGGATGAGCTCAGCCCCCGCGTCGTTCGCCTGCTCGACGACGCGTCGTATGGCTTCGTCAGCCACCGCCAACCTCCTCGCGGGCCCTCCCAGCATCGCGTTTCATAACACCATCGCCCCCGCCCGTACAGGGGAACTGCGTCATGTGCTCGCGGCGGGTGCCTCCTCGCGGATCGAAGCGAGGAAGGAATGTGATTCAGGAAGACGAGGTCGGTGGCGCCTGATCGGGGCGGACGGCAAGGAATCCTTCGCGTTCGGCTGCCTGT
>VBHW01000420.1 GCA_005881055.1 Chloroflexota bacterium | reverse complement strand
GGTTGAGGCCCAGCTGGTAGTCGTTGAGGCCCCCGATGAGGTTCTGGGAATTCGTCGGGTTGACGGCGATCGAGGTCTCGTTGTGAGGCCCCTTCGCAGCGGCGCAGTCCGTGTTGACGTTTGCGCCCGTCTGGGTCGGCGTCGTGCACAGCTTCTGGCCGGGCTTGAGGGACCCGTCCGTACCGAACACCGCGCTCGTCACCGGCGCCGGGGCGTCGAGGACGTTGTGCGTGAAGTCCACCGGTTGGATGATCTCGCCGCCTTCGTCACCGAGGGCCGGTCCACCGCCTGCACCGACCACGAGGGCCGATGCGACGATGAGTGTGGCCCCGAGGCCACGAGGAAGCAGGCGCCGCGAACCGTTCATGCGCTCCTCCAGGGCATGGGGGACCCCGCGGGAATGGGCGGGGTTGCGGAACAGGGCGTGAATCATGCGCCGCCTCGCGGAATCCCTCAACCCTGCACGAGCGCACGAGTGGTGCCGTCACGCACCACATGCCGATCCGATATGCGGCGCTAGTGCCGCGCCGAGGTCCGGCCGGGCCGGACTTCCCTCAGGGGACGCTCGGCGATGAGCCGGGCGACCGCGTCATGCGCGGGCTGCCAGCGCTCCCACTCCGATCGCGCCCAATAGAGGACGCGCTCGGCGTGCTCGTCGGGCGAGCCTGCGGAGGCGACGTCGAACACCGTCATCGTCGGGAGGGCAGACGGGGCCGCGAACCGCGGCCAATCCCGGAATCGGCCCGCCAGGGCCTGGTGTGCATCGCGGACCTCGCTCCCGGAGAGCCCCTCTTCGAGGGCCAGGTGGAGGCCGATGAGCGCGAACGCGAGGCCGATCGCCGGGCCGGCGTCTCCGGCGTGCTGGGCGGCGTACGCGTCGACCGTGAGCTGGTGGTAGCGGCCGAGGCGGATGACGTGCTGGAGCTCGTAGCCGGTGACCTCGCCATACAGCTGCCAGCAGGCTGCCGAGGCGTTGCGGCGGGGGTCGACCGAGCCGGCGGCCTCCGTACCGGGCAGCTCGAGGCCGCACCCTGGGCAGACGCTCCAGCCGGTGGGCGCTGGCTGGTCCATGCGGTCGATGATCGCACGAGTGCCGGGAACGCGACCCGCCTGCGGTCTGGCGCCGATATCCTGCGAGGGTGATGGTGCTTCGAGGCCACACCCGTCCCAGATGCCTGAGCGGCTGAGCCTCGGGCTCGTCGGCACCGGGTGGGTCACCGGGCTCCACCTGCCGGTCCTGCGGCGTCTCGATCGGACGGTGCTCGCCGGGGTCGTCTCCGGGTCCGCGGAGCGCGCATCGGCCGTGACCGGGAGATGGGGAGGAACCGCCCATACCGATCTCGGGCAGATGCTCGAAGCGGAGCACCCCGATGCCGTGCTCGTCTGCCTCCCACCCGATCGCACCGCCGCCGCGTGCCGGGTCCTGATCGAGCGCCGGGTGCCGTTCCTCACCGAGAAGCCGCTGGCGGCCGGCGCGGCGGACGCGGAGGCCGTCGAGAGGGACCTCGAAGGCGTCGACCTCGTCATCGCGGTCGGCTACAACTGGCGCGGGCTCGACTTCCTCCCGGCCGTCCGCGAACGTCTCGCTGAGCGACCGGCGCGTCTCGTCGTCGGCCGCTGGACGGGTCGGCTGCCGCCGCCTCCCTGGTGGCGCCATGTAGTCGAGAGCGGTGGACAGGTGGTCGAGCAGGCGACGCACCTCTACGACGCGGCGCGGTTCCTCGTCGGCGAGGCCGAGGTCCACGGCGCCGCCTCCGCTCACTCGCCGCGAGCCGACCATCCGGATGCTGACGTCGACAGCGTGGCGGCGGCCGTCCTGCGCTTCGAGACGGGCGCGATCGGCGCGTTCGTCAATACGTCGGTGCTCGATAGCGACGTCATCGAGCTCGAGCTGATCTCCGACGGCCGGCGGACGATCGTGCGCATGCACGCGGGACCGGCCGGGCCGCGCTGGAGCCTCGTGACCGACGACGGCGATGGGGAGCGGGAGACACCCACCCAACGGGATCCGTACGAGGTCCAGGACGAGGCGTTCCTCGACGCGGTCGAGGCCCGCGACCCGTCGCGCGCGCTGTGCACGTACGCCGATGCTCTGGCGACCGACCGACTCGTGCGATCCGTCGTGGCGGCGACCGGCTCGCGGGGCTAGGCTGCCGTCGTGTCGCGGCCGTCACGCGTCATCGTCGTCTTCGCGGTCGCATTCGCGGCCGTCCTCATCGGACCGCCGGAGCTCGGCCGCGCCCAGTTCGGGCCGTATCCCGACCTGAAGTGGCAGGACGTCCTCGACATCGCGACGCCGGTCATCATGCTGCCGGCCTACTGGTTCCTCGTGCGGCAGGCCTGGTCGGCGCCGGATCTCTCCTGGCCGGAGCACCTGGTGTTCCTCGGCCTCGCGGCGATCTGGGCCGAAGGCCAGGGCATCCACCTGGCGGCAAACTCTATCGACAACCTCATCCACGAGGACCTCACGGTCCCCGGCGGGCACCTCATCCTCTTCTACGACGAGGTGCTCGGCCACTACCTGTGGCTGGTCGCGATCGTCGGCCTCGCGGCCTTCGCGGCCTGGCGCCAGGGTCGCCACGCGCTGGCGCAACCCCTGCCTCGGCTCGGGGCGGAGGGCATCGCGGGCGCGCTCTACGGATTCGCGTTCTTCGACGTCGTGGTCGAGGGCGGCACCGGTGCCTTCGGTATCCCCGCCGCGGTCGCACTGGTCCTCCTGCCCCTCGCGACCTCCTATCGGCGGCTCCACGCGCGACCGGTCGCTTCGCGGGCTGGTGGGTCTACTGGGGCGGTCGCCTGCCACAGTTCACCGAGGTCGGGCTGTTCTGACGGAGGTTCGTCGATCGCCCACACCCTGCGTGGCGTAGGTGACAGTCCGCGTCATGAATCGGGAGGAGACTCGTCCACGTGATCACGGAGCTTCGCCGATATCGCATCCGGCCCGGCAGCATGGAGTCGTGGCTGGCGTTCTTCGCCGAGGCTGCGCGCGAGAATGAGCGCCACGGGATTCGCGTCGAGTACGCGGGCGTCGACACCGAGACGGGCACGTTCGTCTGGCTGCGCTCGTTCACGGACGAGGCCGACCGGGTGCGCCGGAAGGCTGCGTTCTACGGGTCCGACTGGTGGCTCGAGCGCGAGGCGTTCGCCATGGACCACGTCGTCGAGTACGACGTGACGTTCCTCGACGCGGCCTTCGTCAGCAGGGGAGGGCCGGTCGAGGCCGCGCCATGGCCGGCGTCGGGGGCACCGGCCGGATCGAACCCCGATGGTCCGCCGGACGGCTGGGTCCGCTCATCGCGGGCGACGTTCGTACGGTCGCGATCGGGGACCGAAGAATCCTGACCGGGCGATCCGGCGCATCGAGAACGCCAGGCGTTGGACGGCGGGTCGTCGAGACCTAGCGTGTGCCGGCGCTCTCCGGTCGAAGCCGTTCGAGCAACCCCACGGTCTTCGTTCGCCCCA
>VBHW01000025.1 GCA_005881055.1 Chloroflexota bacterium | reverse complement strand
CGGGGTGCTCATGGAGGCGGAGGTCGAGCTCACGCTCGCAAGGCGGCCCTGAGGCGGCGACCCGCGCGCGACCGGCAGGTCGGTCAGTGGTCGCGGAGGCGAACCCGGTCCCGGGTGACGTCGGCCATCCGCGTGACGCCGAGGAGGGCCATCGTCCGGAGGACCTCGCGACGGAGCATGTCGGCGACCCGCTGGACGCCCCGCTCGCCGCCGGCCATGAGCCCGTACAGGTAGGCGCGACCGACGAAGGCGGCCCGCGCGCCCAGGCCGACCGCGGCGACGATGTCCGCGCCGGTGAGGATGCCGCCGTCGACGTAGACCTCGGCCCGGTCCCCCACGGCGTCGGCGATCCGGGGCAGCTGCTCGAGCGTCGTGGGCGCGCGGTCGAGCTGGCGGCCGCCGTGGTTCGAGACGATGATGCCGTCCGCCCCGGCGTCGACCGCGGCACAGGCGTCCTCGACCGTCTGGATGCCCTTCACGACGAGGGGCCGCGGCCACACGCTCCGGAGCCAGGCCATGTCCGCGAACGTCACGGTCGGGTCGAACATGAAGTTGATGAGCTCCGCCACCGTCCCCGTCCAACGGGTCATCGACGCGAACGTCAGCGGCTCGGTCGTCAGGAGGTTGAACCACCAGCCGGGATGCCGCGAGATGTCGGCGAGCGTTCGCGCCGACAGGGTCGGCGGGATCGTGAAGCCGTTGTGCACGTCGCGCAGCCGCGATCCGGCGACCGGCACGTCGACCGTCAGGACGAGTGCGTCGTAGCCGGCGGCGTTCGCCCGGTCGATGAGCTCGCGGCTCGCCTCCCGATCGCGCCAGAGGTACAGCTGGAACCACTTGTGCGTGCCCGGGGCCGCTTCGGCGAGCGCCTCGGGCGACGTCGTGCCGAGGGTCGAGAGCGCGTACGGGATGCCGGCCTTGCCGGCGACGCGAGCCACGGCGGGCTCGCCGTCGTGGTGCATGAGCCGCGTGAAGCCGGTCGGCGCGAACCCGAGCGGGAGCTCGGCCCGCATGCCGAGGATCTCCGTCGACGGGTCGATCTCCGAGACGTCGCGGAGGACGCTGGGGACGAACTCGACGCGAGTGAATGCCTCTCTCGACCGACGGAGGCTCACCTCCTGGTCCGCTGCTCCGTCGGTGTAGTCGAACGCCGCCCGCGGAGTGTGCCGGCGGCCGATCTCGCGCAGGTCCCACACGGACGCCGCCCCGGCGAGGCGCCGCTCGACCGGACTGAGATGGATCGGGCCGGTACGGAGGTACGGCCGCAGCTCGGACCAGCGCGGAAGGCGACGGCGGGTCATGGGCCACCGATTGTAGGTGCGCGCCGGCCCCACGGAGCCGTGGACCCGATGGAGTACGGTCTGCTCGACCGATCCCGGCGTTCCCCACGCCAGTCGATCTCCGAGGAGGTCCCGTCATGAAGACCTTGCGAATCGTGCCGCTCCTGGCTGCGCTCGCCCTGTCGGCGATCGGGCCCGCGTCCGTGCTCGGGGCACCGAGCTGTCACCCGATCGACGCGAGCGGCGTTGGCCAGGACCTGGGCGGCGGGAACACCGTTGCGCGCATCAGCGATGGCGGCCTGCTCCAGGGCACGACCGCCGCGTCGTTCGCGATCACCGGGTTCTCGGGAACGGTCGCGTCGTTCGCCGGGACGGTCACGTTCACGACGAATCGAGCGACCCTCACCGCGAACGTCGCCGGGACGCTGGACGTCGCGACCGGGGCATTCAGCGCGACGACGTCGGGCATGACCGGAACGGGCAAGCTCGCGGGCGTCACCGGTAGCCTCGCCTTCGATGGCCTCGAGGACGTCGCGACTGGGGCATTCAGCGCGACGACGTCGGGCATGACCGGCACGGGCAAGCTCGCGGGCGTCACCGGCAGCCTCGCCTTCGATGGCCTCGAGAACCTCGCGACCGGCGTCTTCACGGAAACGATCGGCGGCTCGATCTGCGTGGACCTGGCTCCCTAGGCTGGAAGCCCCGACCGCCAACGGGCGGCGCTAGCCGAACGTGTAGTCGAGCGTGTACGAGACGGTCGGGCCGCCGGGCGCCTCGAAGCTGCCCGTGCCGCTGATGTCCGACAGGTCGCCCGTGCCGGAGCCGGCCACGACCTTCCACGAGCCGCGCGAGGCGCGCCCGTCATGGTCACCGACCGATTCGATGAGGAAGCTGCCCTTGTGCCCGTCGATCGAGCCCTCGATCCGCTGGATGCCGACGAACCGGGCGCCGCCGGTCGGCAGGTAGCACATGCACCACTTCACGGAGCCACTGCCCTGGATGTCGCCCGAGAACCGCTGGTCTCCGCCGGCGATCGTGAGCCTCGGCTCGCCGTCCCCGTCGTGATAGGTCTCCTCATTGCCCGAGATGACCTCGAACGTTCCCGTCGCCTGGGTCATGAACGCCCTCCGTCGTGCGTGGAGCCTCCGTGATACCGCGCGACAGGCCAGCCGTGCATCGTCCGAGGGTCGCGGATGGGTTTCAGGGCGATCACAACGGGCGACGACGAGGCGTGGTGCTGGGGCGCTTCCTGTCCGCCCAATCGGATGACGCTCGCGGTCAATCGGGACGATCGAGTCGCGGCCGGAGCCGTCCGAGGAGCCGACCGACGAGGCCCTGCGGCTCGGGCTCGGGCGCGCGATCGGGCGCGGCGCGATGGGCCCCGGGTTCTCCGTCGTCCTCGGGTTCCGGCGGCACGTCGGCCTCGTCGTCCAGCGTCCTCATCGGCACCGGCACGAGCAGGTCCGGGCCGAGGAAGGCGCCCGCGTTCCGCTCCCGTCGCCTGTGTTGGTCCTCGCTCATGTCGCTCCACCTCGCCGCGCGGTCGGCGCAGCCTCCTCATTCGACTCGTATCGGTAGGCAGCATACGGCTCGGCTCCAGCGCCGGGGCGACCCGGGGGCGACGCGGCAGGCGAGTTCCAGGCGGTAGATTGCTCCGGGTCGGTTGGCCGTCGCATCGGGAATGGGAGCGCGTGCAGGATGAGCGAGGCGAGAGCCATGCCGCCGCCAAGCCGGGAAGGCGACACGCCGAGACCCGGTCGGGCGGATCCCGGGCGGAATGCAGCGATGGCGCGCAACGACCGGGTGCTCCTCATCGCGATTGTCGCCGCCGCCCTCCTCGTCTTCGTTGCGACACTGGCCCGGCAGACGGGCGTCCCGAAGACGAGCACCATCTGGGCCGAGGACGGCTCGGTGTTCCTCCAGTGTGCGTACGACCGCTCGTTCCTCGATTGCCTCGTCACGCCCTACCAGGGGTATCTCCAGCTCCTGCCCCGGTTGGGTGGCGCAATCGCCTCCTTGGCGCCGCCCGCGCAATCGCCCCTCGCCCTCGGTTGGCTCGCGGCTCTATCCGCGGCCGCCGCAGCGGCCGCGATCACACGGGCCGTGGCGTCCGCTACCGGTTCGGTGCTCGCCGGGATCGTCGGCTCCACGGGCCTCGGCCTCGTGTGGCAGGCGGGCCGCGAGGTCCTCGGCAACCTGGCCAACGCCCACTGGATCCTTCTGACCGCTGCCGTCGTCGTCCTCGTGTGCGGCTGGATCGGCCGCCGGATGGATCGTGCCGACGCGGCGCTCGTGGCGTTCGCGGGCCTTTCTTCGGGACTGGCGCCGCTCCTCGCGGTCGTGGCGCTCCCGAACGTCGTCCTGCGGAGACCGGGGGCACGGACGATCCTCCTGGTGGCGGTTGGGGCGGCACTCATCCAGGGCGTCACGGCGATCGCGACGCCACGCGAGGCGCCCGGCAGCACCCCACGCGGCCTTGCGGATGTGGCATCCGCCTTCGATGCCCTGGTCGTCCGGCAGGGATTCTTCGGCGATCTCAGGACGCCGCCGGGATGGGCCGTGTTCGGGGCCATTGCCCTGCTCGCCGTCATCGCGGCCGCAGCCTCGGGGCGTCAGTGGCGGAAGGCGGCCCCCGGCCTGGCGGTGGTCGCGGCCCTCGTGGGGATCGGCGTGCTCGTGTTCGGGGCGTCGATCGTGCTCAACCGCACCGTCAACCCCCGATATGCGTACGTGCCGGCGGCGCTGGCGGTCGCGGCCCTCGCGGTCGCTGCCGGCGTCGCCTCACGGCGCCTGGCGACGGGCGGAGAACCCGTCAAGAGCCGGCGGATCGCGGCAGCCGCGCTCGTCCCGGCGCTGGCGGTGTTCCTCGCCATCGGGTTCGCCCGATCGTTCCGACTCGAGGCCCGCGCGTCCTCCGGACCGGACGTGTCCCAGGAGCTGGCGACCGCCGAGACCGCCTGCACGCCAGGCTCGAGTAGCGTGACCATCACGATCTCGCCGCATCCCGCCACGAATCTCTGGGAGGTGAGGGTCCCATGCGAGCGCCTCGCTCGATGAGCTCCTCAAACCTGGCGCCAGGTCAGCCGTCGGCAGGGACCGGAACTGTGCCCGATCGCACCGGTTCCTGGCGCAGGTCCACGTCCGCCAGGACGCGGTACCGCGTCGCCAGCAGGTAGGCCCCGACGTACAGGGCACCGACCACCAGGAGCAGCGCGCGATATCCGGTGATGAGCGACAGGTACTCGAGCGCTCCACCGGCAACCGCGCCGAGCAGGTTGCTGGCGAAGGCCATGTCAGCCGTCGTCGTGTCGCGGAACGAGTTCGTGAAGACGATGTTGGCGAGGAAGACGGGGGCGAAGGCGACTGCCGAGGCGACGACGTAGCGCAGCGCCGGCGGATCGATGAGCAATGACTCAGGAGGCAGGAGGAAGGCGACGAGCAGCGCGACCAGCAACGCCCCGTAGGCGAGAACGGGTCGCCTGATCGGCCAGCGCGCGTTGACGAAGATCGCCAGCAGGACGCTTGCGAGGATCGCGAAGAACGTCAGCGAGTTCACGATCCAGGTCGTCCCGAACAGCAGGCTGAAGCTCGCCAGGCTCCGGGTCTCCAGGAGGAGGAAGGCCGCGCCGAGGATGAAGAAGTGCGGGCTGAAACGCCGTATCGGCGTCGCCGTTCGTCGCGCCACGGCGAGCACTGTGATCACGGCGAAGCCGAGGATGAACGCCAGCGTCGCGAGATAGAAACGGGCGATCGCGGGCTGCTTCAGGTACAGGAACGGCCAGTCGTCCGTGGCCGGGACGAGGGGGGCAGCGCCGCTCTTGGGGACGGGGTCCGTGCGATCGCCCAGCGGCTTGCCGTCGGCGAGGGTGAGCACGGCGGGACCCGTCGCGAAGGTCGCCTGGGACCGGCGAGTGTCACGGAGGAGCGGAGGTGCCCCGAACGTCGCCGTGAGCATCTGGTCGATCTTGCCGACGAGCCAGGGCTGTCGGTAGTTGTTGTACAGCGCGAAGACGCCGTCCGGGTTGAGATGGTCGCGGACGCTGGCGAATGCCTCCGTCGTGAACAGGAACGACTCGAGCCGGAGGCTGGCCGAGCTGCTCACGAGCGTCAGGGAGTCGGGCAGCGCAAAGATCACGAGGTCGTAGCGGTCGGTCGAGTTCCGCAGGAAGGCGCGACCGTCCGTGACGTGAACCGACACGTTCGCGGACTCGTAGGGTCGATCGGGGTTGTTCGCGGCGCCGATGCTCTCGATCTTCGGGTCGATCTCGACCGCGTCGACGTGCTGCGCGCCGTGGGCGAGCGCCAGGGCCACGTCGGATCCGCTCCCGGCGCCGACGACGAGGACGCGCGAGAACGTGCGGCCCGGGAACCACGCGTAGACCTGGCCGTAGATTGCCGGCATCGGGCAAGGCGGATTGGCGACGGGGCGGATCGCCTGATGGGGGATCCCGTTGACGTTGATGTGGAGGAGGCCGCAATCGCCCGTGTAGGTCGAGATGCGGTAGTACGGAGACCAGGAGTCGCCGCTTCTCGTCTGTGCCAGCGCGATGAGCACCGCGATGACCGCCGCCCCGGTGCTGACGGCCGCCAGTCGCGTCATCCCCGTGCCAAGGGCAAGCGAGCCGACGAGAACGGCCACCACGGCGAACCAGACCGTTGGATCAGTTCCGGCGGCGGACAGCACGGTGAACCCGGCGATCCCGACCATCGACCCGGCGATGTCGACCGCATAGGCTCGAAGCGGCGGCATGCTGCGCAGCAGTCCCCCCAGGGGAAGGGCGAGGAACGCCATCGTCCCGACCGTGAGCACGAACATCAGGGGCAGGACCAGGTAGTTCACGTCCGCCGCGTGACTCTCGGCCAGCCCGAAGAACACGTCGGTCGACGATCGGACCTGGACGTTCAACTCCACGCTGACCACCAGGAGCACGACGAGGAGCAGGGGCAGCGCGAACGGCGCGGCAGAGGCGCGGCTCCCATGTCGGCCGGCGAGGATGCCGAGGCCGATCCCGAGGAAGCTCCCGATGAGGACGAAGTTCGAGAAGAAGCCGATGTACCGCACGTTCGCCGGCACCCAGCGGATGAGCAGCAACTCGACGAAGAGCAGCGTCGCGCTCGTGAGGAACAACCTCACGGCATTGCCGGCGAAAACGGGGACTGGGCGGATCAGGGGCCGCAGGAACACGTCGGGATCACGCAACATTCCCTTGACGCTACCACGTCAGTCGCCGCCGATGGCGCCGCCGGCGATGGAGCCGGCGGCGGCGCACTACCATGAGCGCCGAGCCGGCGGACGAGTGGGAGGCGAGGGCGGAGCGGGTGGCGCTGGACGTCGTTGGGAAGCTCGGCCGCGTGACCGCGGACATCACGCCGGGGCACCTCGGCGAGGTGCTGATCGAGGTCCGCCAGGGAACGGAACGCTTCCTGGCACGATCGAGCGACTCAAGCGTCACCATACGTAAGCACGCTCAGGTCATCGTCGTCGGCAGCCTGGGCGGGCGAACCGTTGAGGTCGAGCCGACCGACAACCTGAGGCTTCCGAGATGAACGAGATCGCCCTGATCACCACTATCGCCGTCGCCGTCCTCGTCGTGCTGGCGATCGTCGTG
>VBHW01000009.1 GCA_005881055.1 Chloroflexota bacterium | reverse complement strand
CCCACGCACGTCCCGCGGTCGGGGCGATGAGCGCGGCGAGCAGGCGGACCGTCGTGGTCTTGCCGGCGCCGTTCGGGCCGAGCAGCCCGATGACTTCTCCGGCGCGGACCTCGAGCGTTAGGTCCCGCACCGCCCAGGCCTCGCCGAACCGCCGGCCGAGCCCCTCGAGCCGGAGCATTGGGCCGCCGGCAGCGGTGCCCGCGGCAGCGGAAGGCTGGACGGGAGGCTCGATCACGGCGCCCAGTCTGCAGGATGCATTGACAGATGTGCTGACAGGTCCGGCCTCCGGTCAATCCTGCCAGTCCCCGACGCGGGGCGCGGTACCGTAGCGGCGTGCCCGGCCGGCCACCTGCGACGACGCCCGCACCGACGCCTGCTCTGGAGATCGCGCCCCTCACTCCCGAGCGCTGGGACGACCTCGCCGCACTCTTCGAGGGGGGCGGCGACCCGAGGTGGTGCTGGTGCATGTTCTTCCGGCTGCGCGGAAAGGACTTCGCGGTGAACGCCGCGTCGCGGAACCGCTCCGGGCTCCGCGCGCTCACGGAGCGGGCCGACGCCTCCGGCGGCCTCCCGCCGGGGCTCGTCGGATACCTCGAGGGGCAGCCGGTCGGCTGGGTGAGCCTCGGACCGCGCGAGGACTACGAGCGCCTGCGCCACTCCACGACTCTGCGGCCGGTCGACGACCGGCCGCTGTGGTCGATCGTCTGCTTCGTCGTCGGCCGGCACTCCCGCGGCGAAGGCATCGCCGGCGCGCTCCTCGACGGCGCCATCGCGTTCGCTCGCGACCGGGGAGCGCCCGCCCTCGAGGCCTACCCCACGGCGACGGACGGTGCCCGGAAGCCGGCCGCGTCGCTCTATCGTGGGACGCTGAGCATGTTCGAGGCGCGGGGCTTCCGAACCGTCGGCTGGTCAGAGCCGTACGGGGCAAACGCCCCCCGTCCGATCGTTCGTCTGGAACTCTCCAGGCCCGCCGGGAAACGCCCGACGAGGGGCGCGACAGGCTGCCGGCGCGGGCCCGCGAAACCGTCCCGCCGGCCCGTCGGCATGGACAAATGACGATGCCGGCATCGACGCTTGTCCACGTTGACACTCCCGACGATCGGCCCGTAAACTCCGCAACCGGCGCCGCTCCGCGCGCCACTGGAGCCGAGAAAGGAGGGCCACCGAATATGCACGATCGCATCTTCGTCCCTCGCCCGATGACGGCCCTCGACGCCGTCGATGACGGGAGGCCCCTGCCCATCTCGTAGGTGTCTGGGGCGGCCACTGCCGCCCAACGAACGACCACCACGAGCCGTGGGCCGGACCGGCCCACGGCTTTTTCGATGCTCTGCGCCAGCCGGCGCACCCATCCGCCAGCCGCGAGCCCATGCCGTCGAAGGACGAAGGACCCGCGGCTTTTCGTGTCGCGGGCTTTGTGATCCAGGCCATCCATCCCTGACTGGAGCCACCCTCGTGACCGCCACCCTGACACCACAACCGAAGAGGACGGACGACCGGGCTCGCAGGATCGTCCTGCTCCCGGACCGCCCGGTCCGCCCCGGCGACCGCGACACGGTCGTCGGCGAGCGCCTGCCGGTGCCCGCCGCGCTCCTCGCGGAAGGCGTCACGAAGCGCTTCCAGGTCGAGCGGAAGAAGCCGCCCGTCATCGCCATCGCCGGCGTGACGATGCGTCTCGACCGCGGCGAGATCCGGGGCGTGCTGGGCGCCAACGGATCGGGGAAGTCGACGCTCATCCGCCTGTTCAGCGGCCTGCTGACCCTCGACGAGGGGCGGGTGGAGGTCTTCGGCCACGACATCGTCCGGGACGAGCTCGCGGTGAAGCGGCTGATCAACCGGGTCAGCGTGGATGCCGCCTTCTTCAAGAAGCTCAGCCCGCTCGAGAACCTCGCGTTCGCGGCCCGCCTCTACGGGCTCGACGCGCGGCGAGCGAAGCGGGAGTCGATCGAGATCCTCGGTCGCCTGGGCATCTCCGAGAAGCGCGTGGGCCGGCCGATCGAGCAGATGAGCCGGGGCATGCAGCAGAAGGTCGCGATCGCGCGAGCCCTGCTGACGAGCCCGGCGCTCCTGCTCCTCGACGAGCCGACGACGGGACTCGATCCGCGATCGAAGCTCGACGTCCAGGGGTTCATCGCGGACCTGCGAACGACGCACGATGCGACGATCGTCCTGACGACTCACGACCTCGACGAGGCCGACCGACTGTGCGACCGCATCACGGTCCTCGACCGGGGCCGGACGGTCGTCGAGGGCACACCGACCGAGCTGAAGGCGCTCGTAGCGGCCGATCACGGCGGTACCGAGAGCCTCGAGAACGTGTTCATGACCTACACCGGCCGATCCCTCGACGCCGACGTCGAGGAAGACGCCGACGACGACACGACCGAAAGGAGGTGATGACGATGCAAGGCAATGCCTACCTGGCGCTGCTCCTGGCTCAGGAGCGACGCGCGAGCGAGATGCGGGACGCGGACAACGCGCGACGCGCTCGCGAGGCGCGCCATTCACAGCGACAGCCGCTCCGCCGCGCACTGGGCCACGGGCTCATGCGCTTCGGGGCCCATCTGGCGGCGGACGCCGCGCGCCAGCCGGCTCGATC
Source organism: Chloroflexota bacterium (assembly GCA_005881055.1). GTDB lineage: Bacteria > Chloroflexota > Limnocylindria > Limnocylindrales > CSP1-4 > C-114. Next base: position 10,597 of record VBHW01000009.1, on the reverse strand, counting down.
CCGGTGACGGGCTCGAGCCGGCCACTCCCCCATGCCGGAGGCACTTCGGTGGCCATCCTCGCGCACGAGATGAAGGCGAGCTTCGCGTTCATCGAGCGCAACTTCAACCTGACGAAGCGATATTGGGGCTGGGAGGTCGCGTTCCTCGTCTACGCCCTCGCCGGAGCCCTGTCCGTCACCCTCATCGGTGCGGACCAGGGCAGCCGCCGCCTGATCTTCTCCCTGATGATCGGGGCGATCTTCTGGAACTACCTGTCGGTCATCTTCAGCTTCATCGCCGAGACGATCGCGTGGGAGCGCTGGGAGGGCACGCTCGAGTACACGATGATGGCGCCCGTGCGGCGCTATTCCCAGCTGCTGGGCTCGACGCTGTACGCCATCCTGTACGCCCTCATCCACACGGCGTTCATCCTCGTCGTCCTCGTCCTGTTCTTCGGGCTGGACCTCTCGCACGCCGACCTGGTCACGGCCGCGATCTTCATGCTCGTCGGCTCGGTCAGCTTCGTCGGCATCGGGATGATGGCCGCCATCCTGCCGCTGCTCTACGTCGAGCGCGGCGCGCAGATGACGTTCGTGCTCCAGTCGGTCCTGCTGCTGATCAGCGGGGTCTACTACTCGATCGACGTCCTGCCCGGGTGGATGCAGGTCGCCTCGCGGTTCTCGCCGGCGACGTACATCCTCGACGGCGTCCGGAAGGCGCTCATCGAGGGCGTGTCGATCGGTGCGCTGTGGGGCGACGTGTGGCCGCTCGTCGTCATGGGCATCGCCCTCATCCCGCTCGGGCTGTGGGCATTCGGTCGCGCGGAGCGATATGCGAAGCGCACCGGCAAGCTGAAGCGGGTCGGCTGAGATGGTCGCGCCGGTCGTTCCAGACGTCGCTCGCTTCAGCCCACCGGTTCCGGGCATCGTGTTCCGCGGTTTCGCGGGGATCGACGCCGACATCCCCGGGATGGCCGAGGTCGCACGCCGGGCGCGGCTCGCCTCCGGCGAGATTGAGCCGGTCGACGAGGCGGCCATGCGGACGTCCTACGCGCACCTCGAGCGCTCCGATCCGGCGCGCGACGTCCTCGTCGCGGAACTCGAGGGCGAGATCGTCGGCTACAGCCGCGTCGAGTGGGGCGACACGAACGACGGCGAGCGCTACTACGACGGCTTCTGTTTCCTGGGGCCCGAGGCGCGGCGCCGCGGCATCGGCCGCGCGATGCTCGCATGGAACGAGGCCCGCCGGCGCGCGATCGCCGCCGATCACGTCGCCGCCGGTCACGGCCTCGACCGGCCGCGCTGGCTCACGACGTTCGCGTTCGATGGCGACCCGGGAGCGGCGGTCCTCCTCCGCTCGGCCGGATACGCCCCGTTCCGGCGCTTCTACTCGATGGTCCGCCCGGACCTCGAGGCGATCCCCGACGCGCCGCTGCCGGAGGGCATCGAGATCCGCCCGATCGCTCGCGACCGCCTGGCGATGCGTCAGGTATTCGACGCCGACTCCGAGGCCTTCCGCGACCACTTCGGCTGGGTCTCGGGCTCCGACGACGCGTTCGCCGCGTTCGTGGAGGATCCGAGCACCGATCCGAGCCTCTGGCTCGTCGGCTTCGACGGCGACGATGTCGCGGGTGCGGTCCTCAACGGCATCCACGGCGGGATCGATGGTCGCCCGGCCGAGGGCTGGCTAGACTCCGTCTTCACCCGACGTCCGTGGCGGCGGCGCGGCCTGGCGCGCGCGCTCATCGTCCGCAGCCTGTTCCTGCTCAGGGAGCATGGGCTGACGAGCGCGTCGCTCGGCGTCGACGCCCAGAACCCGAACCAGGCGCTCCACCTGTACGAGTCGTGCGGCTTCCGGGTCGCCTCGTCCTCGACCGCATACCGCAAGCCCGTGGCGGACGAGCCACCCGAGGATCGAAGGGGCATCCGATGAGGGCGCAACCGCCGTCGACGCGGTGCGGCGGTCGCACGGACCTCGGCTGGGGGCACGACCTGGAGGGCGCCTTCGCGGCCCATCGCGCGCACGGGCTCCGGCCGGCCCGCGTCGCGATCGAGCACCGGGGCGCGTACACGATCCTCGAGCCCGGCCCCGGCGGCCCATGCGAGGGTCTGGCGGCGGTCTCGGGTCGGTTCCGGTACGGGACGACGCGGCCGGCGGACTATCCGGCGGTCGGCGACTGGGTCGCGATCGACGGCGACACGTCCGCCAACTCGGCGACGATCCACGCGGTCCTGCCGCGGCGGACGGCCTTCTCGCGCCTCGCTGCCGGCCTGCGCACGGAGGCCCAGGTCGTCGCGGCGAACGTCGACGTCGTCTTCGTCGCGATGGGCCTCGACGGCGACTTCAACCTGCGACGCCTCGAGCGCTACCTCGCGGTGGCCTGGGGCAGCGGCGCGCGTCCGGTCGTCCTGCTGACGAAGGCTGACGCCTGCCCGGACGTCGAGGGAATGCGCATCGCCGCCTCCGCGACGGCACCCGGCGTCGAGGTGCTCGCGGTCTCGGCGGTGAGCGGGCAGGGCCTCGGCGTCGTCGCGGCGCGGGTCGGACTCGGCACGACCGCGGCGGTGCTGGGATCCTCCGGCGTCGGCAAGTCGACGCTCATCAACGCGCTGCTCGGCCGCTCCGTCCTCGCGACGGCGGCCGTGCGAGACGACGACCGCGGGCGCCACTCATCGTGCTTCCCTCTTGCGGGATGATCATCGACACGCCCGGCATGCGCGAGTTCGGACTGTGGCAGGGCGGCGAGGCGATCGACGAGGCGTTCGCGGAGATCGACGAGCTCGCGACGTCATGCCGCTTCGCGAACTGCGTCCACGAGCACGAGCCGGGTTGCGCCGTCCTCGTCGCGATCGGCGAGGGTCGGCTGCCGCGCGAGCGGCTGAAGAACCGCCGGAAGATGGAGCGGGAGGCGGCACGGACGGAGGGCCGGCGATCGCCGGCGGAACGCGCCGAGGCGCGCCGGTTCGCCAAGATGGTCCGGAACATCTCGGCCGAGACGATCGCCCGGAAGTCGGCCGAGAGCTGGCGCTGAGGGAGCCGACCCGGGCCGGCGGTCAGAACCCGATGTCGTCGGCGATGTTCGAAAGGTTCTCGTCGAAGGCGTTCTTGTTCGCGTCGGAGGCATCCGCGTGGGCGTCGGCAGCCTCGCGATCGTTCGCCATCTGGTCGAACCCGCTCGCGACCATGTGATAGGACCCCTCGGCCATGTTCCCCGCGGCCTCCGTGGCGTTCGCGCCGATGTCGACCAGGTCGCTGCCGATGTTCTCGATCGAGCCGAAGATCGAGTCGTCGCTCATTGGGTCAGTCCTCCGTCTGCGTCCGCCGGCGGCGGCGCGTCGCTCCAGCCTCCCATGCGCCGTCAAGTCGTCCCGTCTGCCGGTGCGACCACGATGTGAGCGGGCGGTCGATACTGTCGCCATGCGCGCCGTTCTCGGGTATGGGCGGATCGCTGCACTCCTCGCGCCGCTTCTCCTGATCGCTGCGTGCGCGACCTCCGGCTCGCCGGCCCAGGGGAGCAGCCGCGCCTCAGGCGAGGGACAACCTGTATCGGGAGGATCGTCGATGGCGACGGACACTGACTTCGGCCTCACGAGCCCGGCCTTCGATGAGGGCGGCGACATCCCACGCAGATTCACCTGCGACGGCGACGACGCCTCTCCCGCGCTCGCGTGGACGGGTGCCCCGGCCGACGCGGTATCGCTCGCGCTCATCGTCGACGACCCGGACGCGCGCGGGTTCGTCCACTGGGTCCTGCTCGACGCCGCGGCGACCGCAAGCGGCGGGTTGCCGGAGGGCATCTCCACCTCGCCGGACGCGCCGCGCCAGGGCCGCAACGACTTCGGGCGGACCGGCTACGGCGGGCCGTGCCCGCCGAGCGGGACGCACCGGTACCGGTTCACGCTCTTCGCGGTCGACCGCATGCTCGGCCTGACGGGCACCCCCGGGGCCGCCGACGTGCACGGCGCGATGGACGGGCACATCCTCGCCCAGACGACGCTCACCGGACGCTACACCCGGAGTCGCTGAGGCCGATCGCCGCGTGGGGGCTGGGCCTCAGACGGGCGTCACGGCAGGATCGACGCCATGTCGTGGCCGAGCGCGCCGGCGATCATCCGGACCTTCCCGGTCGCGGCCTCGAAGACGATGAGTGAGGCCGGCCCGCCGGTCTGCTCTCCTGCGGCGTTCACGTCCGGGGAGCCCGCGACGTAGACGTACTGGCCGTCGGCACTCGTCGCGACCGAGATGAGATCGGCCGGCGGATCCCAGTGGGCGATCGCGCGCATCGCGGCGGTGTCGAAGACGTCGACCCCGGTCGAGCCCGGCTCCGACGACGACGCCGGTGAGGTCACGCCGAGGCCGTATGCGCGGCTGCCGTCCGGCGAGAGGACGATGCCCGGCTGGAGGATCGTCTTCGCCGCGACGGTCGGTGCGAGCCAGCCGCCGATGGCGCGACCGAGCCCGGCCAGCCCATCGGGCCCGCGGCTGGCCTGGGCGGCGGCCGTCGCCGTCCCGGTGATCCGGCCGGTCGAGAGCTCGAGCCGCGTGAGCGTCCGGGTCTCGGAGTTCCAGTGGAACAGCAGATCGTTCGCCCGGTCGACGACGATCGAGCTTCCCGGAAAGATCTCGTCGATCCCCGATCCGGGGCCGAGCGGCGTCTCGGAGATGAGGCTGCCATCGAGGGCGAAGAGGCGGTAGGCGGCCGGCGACGGGCACAGCGTGAAGTACGTCGTCGCCGTTGCGAAGCCGCCGCCCGGGTCGCAGGGGTGCTCGTTGATCGCGGTGTTGTCCGGGATCGTCGTCGCACCCGCCAGTCGCCCGTTGGCCACGCTCGCGAGGATGTGCGGGGTCGTGTGCGAACGGGTCGAGCTCACGTCCATCGTCAGCATGAGATGGCCCGCGTCCGGCGCGACGCTCAGGGCGTTGAGCCACACGGAGGTCACGATGAGCCCGTCGGTCGACGAGCGGTCCGGGAGCTTGATCGTCTGGAGGACCTTCCCGCGCTCGACGTCGACCACGGTGATGCCGCTGTGCCAGACCGGTGTCGTCCGGTAGGCCCAGCCGACGTAGAGCGTCCGCCCGTCCGGGCCGAGCTCGGCGGTCGCGGACACGCCGTTCGATTCCTGGTCGGTCACGACCGGGTCCTGGTCGGCCACGAGCTTCGCGATCCGGACCTGGCGCGCGACCGCGCCGTCCCGGCCGATGATCTTGGCGTCGAGCGTGAGGGTGCCCGACAGCTGGTCGGCGGCGTAGGCGCTCGTCGCGCAGAAGCAGACGAAGCCACCGCCCGCGCGGGGGAACAGCCGCGTCGGGAAGCTCGTGCCCGCGACGACGTCGTCGCCGAACGAGCCGTTCGAGAGGTCCACCGTCCGGTAGCGCCCCGAGAACATTCCGCCGAGGATCACCCGCCCGTCGAGCTTCGGTCCGTACAGGGCGAAGGCCGGAAGCGGCGTCGACCCCGGCGTCTCCACGGCCGGGGCCTGCTGGCTCGTGGGCGCCGGATGCGTGCTCGGCGGCGGGCTCCCGCTGACGCCGGTCGACGGCGAGCGCGGCAGCGTCAGCCAGACCGCCACGAGGCCGAGCGCGAGCGTCCCGACCGCGGCGACCGAGGCGGCGGTGCCGAGCCGGCGCAGCCACGCCCCGGCCAGGCGGCGAGCCCGCGGCCCTCGACGAACGCCCCCGACGCGGTCGCGCCAGGTCCGCTCGCCGAGTCGCTGGGGCGGCATCGTCCAGCCGTCGGCAACGTCGCGCACGAGCGCGGCGAGCTCGTCGTCGGTGGGGCCGGAGTCGGGGCGGAGAGGCGGCGTGTCCATCGGAAGGCTCCTCGAGGTCAGCGCTGGGATCGGCCTGCCGGCCGGCCGGAGGCGGCGACACGCACGTCGCCGGGGTCGTCGGGTGGATCGTCGGCAGGGTCATCGGCTGCACCGTCGAGCGCGGCCGCGGCATCCTCGGCCGCCAGCGCCCGGCGAAGCTCGGCGTGCGCCCGGCTGAGCAGCGAGCCGACGTTGCCGGAGCTCGTCCGCAGGAAGGACGCGATCTCGGCGTAGTCGTACCCGTAGTAGTGGCGGAGGACGACCGCCGCGCGGGCCTCGGGCCGCAGGCTGGCTAGACCCGCGTCCACGATCCGCCTGCGGAGGTGATCGCTGGCGGGATCCCCGGAGCCCGGGTTGGCTGCCGCTACGGCGGCGCGACCCAGCCCCGCGACGGCGCGCTCCCGGACGCGTCGCCTTCGCACCGCGTCGAGGGCGGCGTTGGCGACGATCCCGTGCAGCCACGCGACGAGCGACCGATTCGCGTCGTACTGCTCCCAGCGCTCGTAGGCGCGGGCGAAGGCATCGTGCGTGACGTCGCGTGCCGCCTCCTGGTCGCGCACGATCGCGTAGGCGACGCGGTACACGTGGTCGACGTGGTCGCGGTACGCCCGCTCCACGGCAGATCGGCGGAGGTCATCCTCCATCATGTCCGTGTTACGCGCCAGCCCGTCGATTCCTTGCAGCGCTCAGGCGAACCGCGGCAACGCTCACGACGAACCGCGGCAACGCTCACGACGAACCGCGGCAACGCTCACGACGAACCGCGGCAGCGCTCACGCGAAGAGCCGGCCGTCCCGGACGACGAGGTCGAGCCAGGCCCGCTCCCGGCCGATCGTCGTCGGCGGACCGTGACCCGGCAGCACACGGGCCCGGTCGTCGAGACGCGCGAGGCGGGCGAGTGACGACGCCATCGCCTCGGGCGACCCACCGGGCAGGTCGACCCGCCCCCAGCCGGCGGCGAAGAGGGTGTCGCCGCTGAACAGGAGGCCGTCGTCGGCCGACCACAGGCACACCGAGCCCTCCGTGTGGCCCGGCGTGTGCAACACCTCGAGACGGAGTCCGCCGAACCGGACGACGCCGCCTTCGGCGAGCTCGACCGCCGGCACGGACGGCGGGATGTCGAAGGGCGCGATCCCACGGGACGGGCGCTCGAGCCGGGCGCGGTCGAGCGGGTGGACGGCGATCGGCGCGGAGGTGTGCGCGGCGACGGCCGCGTTGTCGCCGATGTGGTCCCAGTGGCCGTGGGTGGAGACGATGAGCTTGAGGGTCCAGCCACGCGCCTCGAGCTCGTCACTGACGAATGCCAGCGACGGGATCGCCGTGTCGATCGCGATCGCCTCGCGGGTGGCGGGATCGCCCAGGACGTGGACGTTGGTCGCCAGCGGCCCGACCGCGCGCGACACGAGCTCCATCGGCCCTCCTCGACTGTGCGGGCATCGTGCCATAGCCGGCACCACCGGCCGCAGGGTGATGGCCCGTGCACAGGCACCACCCCGTTCCCCACCGGACCGCACCGGAGGTCCCGGGAGAGCCCCCGATCGGGTCATGGACGCACCGGGACCCATGGGCCACGGACACGGGGGACCCCGGCACCCTACGCTCGGCGCACATCGCCGGGCGGGACAAGAGGACACGTGAACCGAACGATCGGGATCGCGGCAGTCGCGTTCGCGCTGGCGGCCGCATGGACCCTCACCGGGTCCGTCCGGCCGGCGGCCGCGGTCAGCTGCTCTGGGGCCAAGCACACGCTGACGCTGTCGGGTGGGACGGTGAGCCCAGGCTCGGGCTACACCACCACGGCGTTCACGTTCTCCGTGCGGTACCAGGACAACGCTGGCTGCCCGCCGACACTCGCCCAGCTCGCGATCCCCGGCGTCGGCACGTATCCCCTCACCTCGAGTGGCACGAACTGGAAGGGCGGCCAGGTCCTGTCCGTGACCCTGTACCTCCCGGCCGGCCAGTGGGACTACGCGTTCACCGCGGCGAGCGGGAGCGGCAACGGGTCGCGGATCGTCACGTTCACCGCGGTCAACCCGCCGTTCGTCAAGGTGTCGAACCCAGCCCCGCCGCCGACACCCAAGCCGACACCGAAGCCCACGCCGAATCCGACGCCCAAGCCCACGCCGCGACCGACCGCCCGGCCGACAGCGAAGGCGACGCCGCAGCCGACGGCCAAGCCCGCCGTCCGATCACCGGCCGTCCCTCCGACGCCGTCGTCCACCCAGGCGAGCGAATCCCCCAGCGACTCGCCGTCTCCGACCTCACCCCCGATCGCGGTCATCGGGGGCACCGGCGGTGGGCCGTCCATCGGTTCGGGCTTCGTCGACGGGACGCTGCGACCGGGCGGCCCGGGGGTACCGCTCCTGCCGCTCCTGCTCGTGACGCTCGTGGCCCTGAGCGGCGCCGCCGGCCTGTTCTTCGTCGCCCTCCGGCGGCGCCGCCGGGACGACGTCACGGTGATCGTCGAGGCGCCTGCTGCCCTCGCGCTCACGGCCGGCGACGACCCGTACAGCGAGACGCACCTGCCGCGCTGGCGGCGCCCGTCGCTCCAGGCTGCGCGCCGTCGGAGCGAGCGCGGCGAGGTCGAGCCGACGTGGCAGCTCGCGTTCCGCGAGCCGACGCTCGGCGCGGAACGCCGGCGGGTCCGCTACCGGCTCGTGCGCCTCTCGGACGCGCCGGACGAGATCCGCAGCGCGGAGATCGGTCAGCTCGAGGCGAACGACGAGGTCGAGGTGCTCGACCGGTACGCCGGGTTCATCCGCGTCCGGACCCCGATCGGCACAGAGGGCTGGATCCACCGGACGACCCTCGGCTCGCGGCTCGGCGAGGACGGCGAGGAGATCCCCGACTAGGCCGGCCCGCACTGCCGGTCGAGCGCCAGCCGAACGACCGCCGGCCGACCGGCCACCACCAGCCCCTATCCGACCGTCGACGCCGCCGGCGCCTCGAGCTTCGCCCGGATGCACTCGAACGACTGGCCGATGAGCTTGTTGGCCGTGCCCTCGATGAGCCGCGCCCCAACGCTCGCGAGCGTGCCCGCGATCGTCACGTCCGCGGTCCAGTCCATCGCGGTCGCCCCGTCTGGTGCGTCGCTCAGCGCCATCGACGCCACCGCGTCCACGGCGCTGCCCGGCGCCTGACCGTGCACCTTGATGACCGCGCGGTTCGGCGGCTCCTGTTCGGCCATCTCGAGGTCGCAGACGAACCGGGCGGTGATGAAGCCGACGCCGACCTTGGCGCGGGCCCGGAAGTGCGTCTCGTCGACGACCTCGACGCTCTCGACGCCGGGGCCGCACGAGCCCACCTCGTTCGGGTCCATCAGGAACGCCCAGACGCGCTCGCGCGGGGCGGCGATGACGACGGTGCCGGCGAATTGCATCACGTCCTCCCGGATCAGGTCTCGGCGGCGGCCGTGCTCGGCACGTAGGCCGCCGGATCGCGGGCGAAGCGCGACCGGCATGTGACGCTGCAGAACGCGTAGACGACAGAGTCGCGTTCGACGGTCATCCCGCAGACCGGGTCGAGGAGGACGATCTCCCCGACGGGATCGAACGCCATCGGGACGGCCTCGGCCGCGCCCCCGGCACCGGCGCCGGCGCCGGCCAACGTCGCCGGCCCGGGGGCCGCCACGAACGCCGCGCGGCCGCGGCGGACCTGGACGAGCTCGGCGAGGATCGAAACCGCGACCTCCTCGGGTGTCACCGCGCCGAGGTCGAGGCCGGCCGGCGCCCGGAGCGCGGCGACCCGCTCCGCCGGAACGCCCTCCTCGAGGAGCCACGCGCGAACGGCGGCCGCCCGGGTCGGGCTCGCGACGAGCCCGACATACCCGGCGTCAAGGCCCAGCGCCGCCACGAGCGCTTCCTCGTCCCATGATCCCTGGCTCGCGACGACGATCGAGGGGCTCCGTTCGTCGGGCAGGCCGCGGAACCCGGCCTCGGCCAGGACATGCTCCGCGGCCGGGAAGGCGGCCGCGTCCGCAACCGGGTCGACGACCGAGACACGATGGCCCATCGCCGATCCGAGGGTGACGAGGGCCTGGGCGATCGGTGTCGTGCCGGCGATCCACAGGGCGGGCGCGGGGAGCTGAGGTTCCACGTAGATCTCCAGAGTGCCGCCCGAATGGCAGGTCATGACGTACTCGATGACCCCGTCGCCGCGACGGCTGTCCGATGGCGGCGTCCGCGAGAGTCGGAGGAGGCGCGGCTCCCCGTCCGCAAGCGAACGAAGCGCCTCACGGATGACGATCGGCTGGGCGCAGCTGCCGCCGACCCAGCCCTCGATGGCGCCGTCCGGGTGGACGATCCCGCGGGCGCCCGGACGCGCCGACGTGGGCCGCTGGACGGCGACCACGGTCGCGACCGCGAACGGGCGGCCCGCCCGCCGGAGCTCCGCGGCGCGTTCGAACAGGCCCGCGTCGGCTCGGCCTATGCGGTCACTCCCTTCTCGTAAAGGATCGCCCAGATCTTGGGCGGGGTGAGCGGGATGTCGATGTGGCGGACGCCGAGGTGCCACAGCGCGTCCACAACCGCGTTCGCGATGGCCGGTGGGGCGCCGACCGTGGCCGACTCGCCGACGCCCTTCGCCCCGAGCGGGTGGTGCGGCGACGGGGTGATCGTCTTGCCGGTCTCCCAGGCCGGGGTCTCCATCGCGGTCGGGATGAGGTAGTCCATGAACGTCCCGGCAAGGTTGTTGCCGTTCTCGTCGTACGGGATCTCCTCGTACAGCGCGGGTGCGAGGCCCATCGCCAGGCCTCCATGGATCTGGCCCTCGACGATCATCGGGTTGATGATGTTGCCGCAGTCGTCGA
>VBHW01000008.1 GCA_005881055.1 Chloroflexota bacterium | reverse complement strand
CAACCCTGGGGTGTGCCCGTGTGACCGTGGGCCGCCGCGGATCGGGCAGATCGGACCGCCCGACGATGGCGTTTGCGCATCCTGCGGGTCGTCGGTACCGTCATCGCGGCGTCTGCACCGGACCGCTCCGTCCGGCCGAGACGCCCCACGGAGGACGCGTCCCTGGATCGCCAGCGCAACGAGACCCCGGCATCGCGCCGAGAACGACGCCGGGCCCAGCGGATCGCCGATCGCCGCGCCGAGCGCGACCGCGTCTCGAAGCGGCAGAGAACGCCCCCGTGGCGTACGCCCACGGCGCTCGTCACGGAAGCCGCGGTCCTCGTCGGCCTCGTCCTCCTCGTCGTCTTCGTCATCAGGCCGGGAAGCG
>VBHW01000007.1 GCA_005881055.1 Chloroflexota bacterium | reverse complement strand
ACCGGGATCGTGCGGCTCGTCGCACACGACTTCGCGTTCATCGGCTCGGGGCATTCGCCGGACGAGTCCCTCGACGCGGCCGTCGCGGCGCGCTGCGCGGCCGGCCAGGGGCACTACTGGGACTACGCCGAGTTCCTCTTCTGGAACCAGGGCCAGAGCGAGAACGGCGGCGCCTTCACGAGAGACCGGCTCCTCGCCATGGGCGACGCCGTCGGCCTCGACCGCACCGCGTTCCAGGCGTGCCTCAACGACCAGTCGATGCGCGCCAATGTCCAGGCCGAGACGGCCCAGGGAGCCTCGATGGGGATCATCTCGACGCCGACGCTGTATATCAACGGGCAGAAGAGCGTCGGTCTCCCGACGTACGAGCAGCTGGCGACCGCGATCCGCCAGGCGGCGGGCACCGCATCGCCAGGCCCGGTTGGATCGCCGGTGGGATCGCCGGCCGGCGCATCGGCCGGCGGCGGCGCCTCAGCAGGGGCATCGGCCGGACCGTGATGGCTCGCCGGTCGGGGCTCGCGATGACCGCCCTGGCCCTCACCGGACTCGTCATCGCCACGTACCTCGCGATCACGAAGCTCACCGGCGGGGCGCCGGTCTGCGGGCCGATCCACGGGTGCGACACCGTCGCGGCGTCCTCCTACAGCGAGGTGCTCGGCATCCCCGTCGCCGTCTACGGCGTCGGGTTCTCGCTCGTGCTCGTCGGGCTCGCCCTCGCCTGGTGGCGGCTCGCCGACGGTCGGGCGCTACTGGGCGCGTACGGACTCGGCCTCCTCGGCTGCCTCGTCGTCGCCGGCCTGACGTACCTCGAGCTGTTCGTCATCCACGCGATCTGCGTGTACTGCGTCGCGTACGCGGTCACGGTCGTCGCCGGATTCGTCGTCGCCGCGGCCACGCTCAGGATGAGGCCCGACAGGGCGTAGGGCGCGCCGGCCGGGGCGTCAGCTCGGTGAGGCGATCGCCATCAGCTCGTCTGCCCGCTCGTCGGCGAGTGGGTCGCCGTTCGGCAGGTCGCGGCGGACGAGGTCGTCGAGCGTCGCCCGGCGGAGCCGGTCGAGCATCGCCGCCTGCGCCGCGAAGAAGACGTCGTGCACCTCGCAGTGCCCCTCGTAGCCGCACGGTCCGCCGCGCAGGACGCACGTCGTCCGACGGCTGTCGCCCTCGATCGACTCGACGATCTCCAGGACCGGGATCGCTTTCGCCGGGCGCGAGAGACGGTAGCCCCCGCTGCGTCCGGCCGCGGACTCGACGAGCCCGCCCGCGACCAGATCGCGCATGACCTGCGGCAGGAAGGCGACGGGAATGTGCATGTCCTCGGCGATCCGCCGGACCGACATTCGGCCACCGTCGCTGCGGCTTAGGGCGATCATCGCGCGTATGGCGTAGTCGCCGCGGTGGGTGAGCTCGAGCCGCATGGCCCGCTGAGTATGCCGCTACGGCGCGGAATCGGCCGGCGGCGAGGCCTGAGCGTTCAGGGAGCCGCGTTCACGCGGGCATAGCCAGTCAGCTCGACGTACGCCTGTCCGGCCAGCGGTCGCCCGGCGCGCCTCGCGCGGACGACCTGCGAGCCCTCCCAGTACGCGACACCGGACGTCGACCTCGTGTCGAGCTCCTGGTCGGCCACGGTCGGGGAGAGGTCGATCGCGAGCTCCTCGCCGGGCACCTCGATCCGCCAGCCGGCCGGGTACGTCGCGCCGGTGTGCGGGCTCGTCCACTGGCCCGACGCAGTCACCAGGAACGCGTCGGCGTCGAGCCGGACCACCGTTTGGTCCGCGCGGCGGAGCGTGCCGTAGACGAGCACGGGCTTCCCGTCCGTGCCGCGCACGACCGACAGCGTGAGGTCCGTCCCGTCGTCGAGGTTCACCGCGAACCAGTCCCAGCCCCCACCGCCGACCGCGATGAAGTCGCCCCACTGGTGGTCGAACCACGCCTCGCCGGTCACCCGGTGCGATCGGCCGCCGATCACCAGGGTGCCCGTCGCCGGCATCCGCGGCCTGGAGTAGTAGTACGAGCCGCCTGGAGCACCGCCGCGCCTCCCGAGAGGGTCAGGTCGAGCCCGAAGGAGGCTCCTGCCCGCGTGGCCTCGGCCGGGCCGAGCGACGCGGATAGGTGGTCGTGACCTCCACCCCCGGACATCGCCCACGCCGGGCCCGGTGCGGGTGCGGCGCTCGGGCCGGATGTGGTTCCGGCGCCCGCCACGGGTCCGGCGAGCGAGAGGTCGAACCCGGCCGGCTGCCCGTCGTCCGTCGGCGAGCGATCGACCTGGGGCCCGATCTCGCTCCGCTGGGCGTAGTGGAACGCGCCGCCCGTCTCGTCCGTGAGTGCGAGATGCGACGCCCACGTCACGGGGAAGCCGCCGCGCTCCGCCCGGAACACGACGAACTCGAAGCCGTACCAGTCGCCGGCCTCATCGCGGAGGTGGCCCGTGTAGTACCACCACTCGGTGAGCCGGTCGTGCGGGCCGTCGTCGGCGGGGAAGGCGATCGGCTGTGGGTCGTGCGGAATGGGCGCCGGGGTCGCGGGCGGTTCCGGCGCCCGCTGTACCGCTGGTGCGTTGGCGAGGATCGGGCCGCCACAGCCGGCGACGAGACCGGCCACGAGCACCACCCACCTCAGGCATCGGGCCGGATGACGCCCTTGCGGAATCACCCGACGGGCTCCCGCTCGACGTCGATGACCGGCAGCCGGGCGGCGAGCCAGCGCTCGAGGCGCGCCGGCATCCACCAGTTCCAGGCGCCGAGGAGGCGCATCGTCGCCGGGACGAGCAGCGCCCGGACGACCGTCGCGTCGAGCGCCACCGCGATGGCCATCCCGAGCCCGAGCGTCTTGATGAGGACGATATCGGCGAACGCGAACGAGCCCGCCACGAGGACGACGATGAGCGCCGCCGAGGTGACGATCCGGCCGCTCCGCTCGAGGCCGCTGGCCACGGCTACCGTGTTGTCGCCCGTCCGATCCCATGTCTCCTTCATCCGCGTGAGGAGGAAGACCTCGTAGTCCATCGAGAGCCCGAAGAGGACGCAGAAGAGGATCACGGGCTGCGTCGTCTCGACGAAGCCGAGCGGCTGGAACCCGAGGATCGCCGAGAGGTTGCCGTCCTGGAAGATCCACACGAGGGCGCCGAACGACGCGCCGATCGACAGCGCGTTCATGACGAGCGCCTTCGCCGGCAGCACGATCGAGCGGAGCAGGAGCAGCAGGACGAGGTACGTCGTCACGAGGATGAACAGGCCCGTCCGCGGGAACTCCGCGGCGATCTCGGAGACGACGTCCTGCACGTCGGCGGCGCCACCCGCAACGAGCACATGCATCCCGGCTGGAGCGGCAAGCGGCCCGGTCCCGGCCCGGAGGTCGCCGACGAACGCTCGCGCCTCGTCGCGGTTCGGGCCGTACGGCGTCGTGACGGTGAAGAGCGTCAGGTCGCCGCGCGTCGTCGCCGCGAGCGTCGCCTGGACGAAGCGATCGGGCGGCCCGTTCGGGTCGGCGTACAGGAGCTGATATTGCGCGAGGCGCAGCCGGGGGTCGACGTCGACGAGGCCCTCGACGTGGCTCACGCGCGGATCCGCGGCGAGCCGTCGTGAGTAGTCGTAGAGGCGGGCGACGTTGTCGGGGCTCGTCGCCGGCCCCGTGGTTCGGATCGCGATCATGATCGGGGACAGCGCCCCGTCGCCGAACGCGCCGACGAGACGGTCGTACGCGACGCGGGAGGGCACGCTCGCCGGCAGGATCGTCGCGTCGGGTGCGTTGAACCGAACCCCGAGGAACGGGACGCCGAGCAGGACGAGCAGGCCGAGCGTCGGCACGAGGACCGCTACCGGACGGGCCATGACCCGGCGGGCGAGGCGCGCCCAGGGCCCTTCCTGGCCCGACGCGGCGGTGACCCGCCTCACCGGGAGTCGGTCGATGCCCGGTCCCACGACGCCGAGGAGGGCCGGGAGCAATGTCAGGGCGGCCGCGACGGCGACCGCCACGACGACAGCTCCGGCGATGCCGACTGACCGCAGGATCATGAACCGGAACAGGGTGAGCCCGATGAGCCCGAGGAGGACCGTCAGGCCCGAGAAGAACACGGCTCGGCCGGCCGTCGCGACCGTGACCCGCACGGCATCGGCGACCGCCCTTGCACGGGCGTCCTCGCGGTCCTCCTTCGTGCGCAGGTCGCGCCACGACGAGCGCCGGGCGAGCT
Source organism: Chloroflexota bacterium (assembly GCA_005881055.1). Classification (GTDB taxonomy): domain Bacteria; phylum Chloroflexota; class Limnocylindria; order Limnocylindrales; family CSP1-4; genus C-114. Next base: position 3,139 of record VBHW01000007.1, on the reverse strand, counting down.
CCTCGCGGAAGCGGCTGGTGAGCAGGAGCGAGTAATCCACCCCGAGCCCGAGGCCGAGGAGCGTCGCGAGGTTCAGGACGAAGATGCTCATCGGCGTCAGGTTCGCGATGCCGTAGGTGACCGCGAGCGCGAAGACGACTGCCGCGCCACCGATGGCAAGCGGCACGCCGGCCGCGACGATGCTGCCGAACACGAGCACCAGCGCGACTGCCGCGAGCGGCAGCGAGATGACCTCGCTCCGCCGGAGGTCCGACTCCGAGACGGTCTGGACGTCCGAGTAGAACGCCGGCCCGCCGGCGAGGCCAACCTCGAGCCCGGGCGCCGGTCGCAGGGCGTCGCGCACCTCGTCGAGCGCCGGGGCGGAGTCGTCCGGGGCGTAGTCGAGGAGCACGACGTCGTAGGCCGTGTGGCCGTCGGCGCTCACCTGCCGGATGGCGGCGCGATGGGACAGGAGCGAGCGGACGTGCGGGAGGCGCGGGATCCCGGAGACCGCGTCCGCCGCGGCTGTCTCGAATTCCTGGGTGCCGGCCCGGAGGACGTCGCTGTGGAAGACGACAGCGAGAGCGCTCGGCGGAAGGTCGAGCTCGGCGGCGAGCAGGGCCCGGGCCCGGGCGGACTCGAGCGAATCGGTCGAGAACCCGCCGGCCTTGAGCGCGCTTGCGGCGCGCGGCGCGAAGGGGACGGCGGCGAGGATCGCCAGGACCCACCACGCGAGCACGGCTCGCCGGTGGCGGTGGACGAAGATCCCCAGGCGCTCGAAGCGGCTCATGACGGGACCCGATCGTACACGCGAAGGGCCGAATGCCTCTGCTACGATTCCGGCCATTCAGCCGACCCGCCGGAGAGGCCTCGCGTGGACCTGTTCCTGCTCCCGCTCAATCACCTCGTGCCGTTCTGGGTGTCGGCCGCCGTCGCCGGATTGATCCTCTTCGTGGCCCTGCGCGCGGCGATGTCGGCCGAGGGCCGGCCGAGCGGCTGGGTGCGCGCCATCACGAGCCCGAGCTCGAAGATCCTCTTCGCCCTCCTGTTCGTCGCCTGGGCGGCGGTGTCGGGGATCGTCCTCGGCCTGGTCGTGCCGCACGAGGGCGCCGACTCACCGTATGGCGGCTTTGCGCTCATCTCGTTGTTTGTCGGCTTCTTCATCATGATGGGCTTCCTCTGGTCGGTCATCGGGGAGTAGCCGCTCCGGGTCGAGCACGCCACGTTGAGCACGCCACGTTGAGCAGGCCCGCATCGCAGGCCCGGGATCGCAGGCCCCGGGTCGCAGGCCCGGGGTCGCAGGCCCGGGGTCGCAGGCCCCGGATCGCAGGCCTCGATCGCAGGCCCCGGGTCGCCGCTGTTGCGCCAGGAACACCAAACCGCAGGTCGCGAACCCGTTCAGGCGGTCGAGGCGGCCTCCGCTGCACGACCCCTCGATCGTGTCCTCCTCGACGTTCGGGGGTGATGCCCCGCGGGGCATAAGCGAGCGGCGTGACCGCGTGATCACCGCCGGTTTGTTGGCTCACCCGCAGCGGTGTCCGGCCCCAGCTGACGGGGCCCCGACCGACGAGGTTGGGCGGAGGCGACATGGACCGGCGCGGTACGTTCAGGCTATGATCGGCACCTTCCAGACTGCATAGACTTTATGCGTCGGAAGCCCGCGATCGTGCGGGAACGGCGCTGTCAGCGGCCACAAAAGGAGCCCAGCCAGGCGTGGACGAGCAGGAGATCCGGGCGGCAGTGGCGCATGGGGACGCGCAGCGGGCGGCGGTCGAGGCGCCGTTCGTCAATCGCCGCGACCCTGCCCGGACGCTCGGGCCGGATGGCATGCCGGCGGTGAGCCGGCGAGCGCCCAAGTGGGACGACGTTCCCGACGAGAAGTGGAACGACTGGCGCTGGCAGCTCAGCCATCGGGTGAACGACCTGGCCGAGGTCGACGAGATCCTCAAGCTCACCGATGACGAACGCGAGGGCCTGTCGGCCCCGGACAAGTTCCGGGTCGACATCACGCCGTACTTCATCAGCCTGATCGACCCGAAGGACCCCGCCGACCCGATCCGCCGCCAGGTCATCCCGACCGGTCGCGAGGCGCAGGCATTCACGGGCATGATGGAGGATTCCCTCGCCGAGGACCGCCACTCGCCGGTCCCCGGGCTCGTCCACCGCTATCCGGACCGCGTCCTCATGCTCGTCACGACCCAGTGCGCGAGCTACTGCCGCTACTGCACGCGGAGCCGCATCGTCGGGGACCCGACCCAGAACTTCAACCGCCGGGAGCACGAGGCGCAGCTCGACTACCTGCGACGGACGCCTCAGGTTCGCGACGTGCTCATCAGCGGCGGCGACGGCCTCACGCTCGCCCCGAAGCTCTTCGAGTCGATCCTGCGCGGCATCCGCGAGATCCCCCACATCGAGATCATCCGCATCGGCAGCCGCGTTCCGGTATTCCTGCCCCAGCGAGTCGACGACGAGCTGTGCGAGATGCTCCAGCAGTTCCACCCGCTGTGGATCAACCTCCACTTCAACCACCCGGACGAGATCACCCCCGAGGTGAGCCGCGCCGCCGACAAGCTGACCCGGGCCGGCATCCCCCTCGGCAACCAGAGCGTCCTGCTCGCGGGCGTCAACGACTGCGTGCACATCCAGCGGGCGCTCGTCCATCGGCTCGTCGAGAACAGGATCCGGCCCTACTACCTATACCAGTGCGACCTCGTCGAGGGGTCGGGCCACTTCCGGACCCCGGTCGGCAAGGGCCTCGAGATCATGGAGGGCCTGCGCGGGCACACGAGCGGCTACGCGATCCCGACATACGTCATCGACGCGCCGGGCGGCGGCGGCAAGATCCCGGTGATGCCGAACTACCTCATCAGCTACAGCGACCACAAGGTGGTCCTGCGCAACTACGAGGGCTACATCACCACGTACGAGGAGCCGCCGACGTACGAGCAGCACGACCGGTCGACCTGCACGTATTGCGCCTCCGAGCGTCCGGAGCCCGGCCAGTCGGGCGTCCTCGGGCTCCTCGAGGGCGAGCGGATGTGGATCGAGCCGCGCGGCTTCGCCGAAATCCACACGCGGGGGAACACCGAAGCCCACCGCCTCCAGGAGCCGTCGAAGTGGGTGCCGTTCGGCGTGGGCGCGATCGAAGGAGAGCTGACGA
>VBHW01000419.1:1563-3189 GCA_005881055.1 Chloroflexota bacterium | reverse complement strand
CCGGGCGGCGCACGAGCGGCTGGCCACGGCGTCTGGCTCCACGCGGGAGTGGCTCCGGGGCGCCGGCTGGGATGCGGCACGGTGGGGCCGCTGGCCGACCGCAGCGGACCTCGACCGCGTCGCGCCGGGACGGCCCCTGCTCCTGTGGTCGCACGACCTCCACAGCGTCTGGGTGAGCACCGCGACCCTCGCCTTGGCCGGTGTCGACCGCGACACGCGGGACCCAGCGGGTGGCGTCATCCGCCGCCTCGAGGACGGATCGCCGTCGGGGGTCCTCCTCGAAGACGCCACCGGGCTCGTGACGAGCATCGCACCGAGACCCGACGTCGCGCGATTGGCCGATCTCATCGAGGCCTACGGACGGCGGCTGCTCGCCCTCGGGGTCGTCGCTGTCCATGAGCCCGGCGAGCTCGAATCGGACGCGGCTCGACCGTGGCTTCGCCGCGATCGAGCGCCTGTCCGCGAGCGGGCGGCTTCCGGTGCGCGTCCATGCAAGCATCCGCCGGGCGGCGCTCGAGGTCGCGATCGGGCGGGGGCTGCGCAGCGGCGACCCGCTCGGCGTACCTCTCGGCCCTCCCGACGGGCGTGGGCGTGTCGGCTGGCTGAAGCTGTTCGGCGACGGGACGCTCGGCTCGCGGACGGCGCTCCTCCTCGATCCGTACGAGCCGGAGCCCGCCCGCGGCGAGCCGCCAGGCGGCCCGCTCGGCGTTGCGGTCACCTCTGCCGAGGAGCTCGCCGATCTCGCCGAACGTGCCGCCGTGGGCGGGGTGACGACCCAGATCCACGCGATCGGCGATCGGGCGCTGCGGGGCGCCCTCGACGCGCTCGCCCCGACGGCGGGCCGAACGGCGCTCCGGCCGCGGATCGAGCACGTCCAGCTCGCCGATCAGGCGGACATGCCCCGGTTCGCCGCCCACGGGATCTTCGCCTCGGTGCAGCCGCATCACCTGTCCGGCGATGCGCCCCGGGTGCGCCCGACCTGGGGCGATCGCGCGCGGAATAGCTACCCGTGGCGGCGGCTCGCCGACTTCGGCGCAGTGCTCGCGTTCGGTACGGACGCTCCGACCGACAGCGTCGACCCGTGGCCCGGCCTCGCGATGGCGATCACGCGCCGCGACCCCGTGTGGGCCGACGACAGCGGCGCCTTCTTCCCGAACGAGGTGCTGACGATCGGCCAGGCGCTGCGCGCCTCGTGCGTCGGGCCGGCCCTCGCGTCCGGCGAGCTCGATCGGGGCCGCCTTGTCACCGGGCATCGGGCGGATCTCGTCGTCGTCCCGGCGGGGGTCCTCTCCGATGCCGAGGTGCTCCGGTCCGCCCGGCCGCGCCTCGTCCTCATGGACGGTGTCCCGGTGCACGAGGTCTAGCGGCTCGCCACCAGCCCGCACCCCACGGGCGGCTAGCCCTCCGCGGCCGCCTCGCGCGCCTCGTCGCGCAGGGTCTTCGCCGCCTTCGCGAACATGCCGTTGAAGATCCGCGACGTCGAGGGAAAGGCGTGGATCGTCTCGGCGAGGACCTCGATCGGCACGTGTGCCTTGATCGCGAGCACGCACTCATGGATCGCGGCCGACGCGTCGGGGCACGCCATGGCCGCCCCGACCACCTGGTGCGACCCGCGGTCGACGACGA
>VBHW01000419.1:0-1497 GCA_005881055.1 Chloroflexota bacterium | reverse complement strand
TCCGTGCGTCGAGTGCCTGGTCGAGCGTGAGCCCTACGGAAGCGGCCTCGGGGTCCGTGTACGTGGCGCGCGGCAGCGCCCGGTAGTCGGGCCGGACCGCCTCGCCCAACGCCATCCGCACGGCGACCTCGCCCTGGTAGTGCGCCTGGTGGGTGTGCAGCTCGGGCCCGGCCGGGTCGCCGATGACCCAGAGCCCGTCGGCGACGCGAAGGCGACCGTCATGGGGGAACGGCGCGCGGCCGGACGTGTCGAGCCCGTAGTGCTCGAGGCCGAGGTCGTCGAGCGGGAACTCCCGGCCGACGGCAAGCAGAACGGCGTGGCCCTCGACGCTCGTGCCGTCGTCGAGGTCGACGACGTGGGCGCCGTCGGTTCCGGCACCCTTCCGGGCGCGCTGGGCGCGCACGCCGAGCCGCACCGTGACGCCCGACTTCCGCAGCGCGGCGAGGACCGCCGCCGAGTTGCGCGGGTGCTCCGTGGGCATGAGCCGGGGCCCTGACTGGACGACCGTCGTGGGCACCTCGAAGCGCGCGTAGACCTGGGCGAGCTCACAGCCCGTCGGGCCGCCGCCGAGTACGAGGAGGCTCTTCGGGAGCTGCCGCGTGAGCGTCGCCTCGCGGTTCGTCCAGTACGGGATGTCCGCGATCCCCTCGACGGGCGGGATCTTCGTCCGCGAGCCGACCGCGACGAGGACGTTGCTGCCCCCGATCTCATGGTGGGCGGCATCGTGGCGGATCTCGACACGGCCGTGGCCGACGATCCGGGCGCTGCCCCGGTACACGCTCGCGCCGGCCTCCTCGAGCGGCTTGACGTGGACCGAGTCGTCGGGCTCCTCGGCGTCGGCCGGCCGGTTGACCATGTAGTCGCGCCGTTTCGAGGCGCGATTCCAGTCGTACGCGGCGGCGTTTGCCGCATGCCGTGCCGCGGCATTCAGCAGGGCCTTCGATGGCACGCAGCCGATGTGCGGGCAGCTCCCGCCGAACCAGAGGCGGTCGGCGATGGCGACGCTCGCGCCGAGCTCGCGGGCCTTGAACGCCGCGGCCTCGCCGCCGGGTCCGGCGCCGATGATGACGAAGTCGAAGCTCTGCATCGCTGGCTCCACGCTCCCGGGAGTTGGCTCGATCCGGGCCTAATGGTGCGCCTTCGGCCCGGAGTCACGAAGCTCACGAGGGCCGCTGGACACCCTTCCGCTGCCGGAGCGCCTCGTAGAACAGGACGGCAGCGGTCGCCGAGACGTTGAGACTGTCCGCCGCGCCGAGCATCGCGAGGCGAACCGCCTGGACGTCCGACCCGCTCCACGCCTCGCTCAGGCCGCCGGCCTCGGAGCCGAAGACGATCGCGACCGCGCCGGTGAGGTCGGCGTCGGCGTAGTCGAGGTCGGCATCCACGCGCGCCACCACCATCCGGAGGCGTCGGGCTCGCAGCCACGCCAGGGTCTCGGCCGTCGTTGCCGCGACGACCGGTAGGGCGAAGATCGTGCCGAGGCTCGCCCGGATCGTG
>VBHW01000006.1:11114-23852 GCA_005881055.1 Chloroflexota bacterium | reverse complement strand
GCAGCGGACCCGGCCCGCACGGCGCGGACGACCACGCGATGGCGCCCGGGCACGAGCACGACGACCACGAGCACATGGACGAGCCGCTCGGTCCGGTCGACTGGATGGCCTGGAGCGCCGGCGCGTTCGGCGTGACGATCGGCCTCGTGACCTGGCTCTGCTTCGCGTTCTCGACGAGCTAGGCGCGACCCGCCAGGCAGGGAACGCCTCTCGGCGAGTGACCTAGAAGAGCCCGACGACCTCTCCGTCCGCGTCGATGTCGATGTTCTCGCCGCCCGGGTGCGACGGCAGCCCCGGCATCGTCCGCATGTCGCCCGCATAGGCGGTGACGAAGCCGGCGCCGGCGCAGAGTCGCAGGTCGCGGATCGGGACGCGGAACTCGCGCGGCCGGCCGAGGAGCGTCGGATCGTGGCTGAGCGAGTACTGCGTCTTGGCCATGCACACCGGCAGGTGGCCGTAGCCCGTCGACTCGATCTTCCGCAGGCTCTTCTCGGCGGCCGGCGCGAGGTCGATTCCGTCGGCTCCGTAGATCTCCGTCGCGATCGTCCAGATCTTCGTCGACAGCGGGGCATCGTCCGGGTAGAGCATCGTGAACCGTGGCGCGCCCTCCACGGCTGCCTCCCAGACGGCCTGCGCGAGGGCCTCCGCCCCGGCTCCTCCGTCGGAGAAGTGCGTCGACCGGACGGCGTCCCGGGCGCCGGCCGCGAGCGCGGCATCCACGATCGCCTGGGTCTCGGCGGATGTATCCGTGGGGAACGCGTTGATCGCCACGACCACGGGGACCCCGAAGCGACTGACGTTCTCGATCTGGGCGGCGAGGTTCTGCGCGCCCATCCGCACGGCCTCGACGTTCTCCACGGCGAGCGCCGGGTCGAGCGGCTTGCCGGCGACGATCCGGCCGACGCCGGCGTGCATCTTCAGTGCCCGGACGGTCGCGACGAGGACCCCCGCGTCCGGTCGGAGGCCCGAGGTCCGGCACTTGATGTCGAAGAACTTCTCGGCGCCCATGTCCGCGCCGAAGCCGGCCTCCGTGCAGACCATCTCGTTCGTGGCGAGCGCCAGCCGGTCCGCCAGGACGCTGTTGTTCCCGTGGGCGATGTTGCCGAACGGGCCGCAGTGCACGAGCGCCGGGCCGCCCTCCAGCGTCTGGAGGAGGTTGGGCTTGATCGCGTCGCGCAGGAGCACGGTCATCGCGCCGGCCACGCGCAGGTCCTCGGCGGTGACCGGCGTGCCGTCGGTGCTGTAGGCGAGGATCACCCGGCCGAGGCGCGCCCGCAGGTCGGCGAGGTCACCGGCGAGCGCAAGGATCGCCATGACTTCGGACGCCACCGTGATCTGCCATTCGTCCTCGCGCGGGACGCCGTCCTCGCGCCCGCCGAGGCCGATGACGGCGTGTCGGAGCGCCCTGTCGCTGATGTCGACGACGCGGGGCCACACGATCGAATGCGGGTCGATCTCGAGCGGGTTCTTGTGGTGGAGGCTGTTGTCGAGGAACGCCGCGGCGAGGTTGTGCGCGGCACCGATCGCATGGTTGTCGCCGGTGAGATGGAGGTTGAAGTCCTCCATCGGGATGACCTGCGAGTAGCCGCCGCCCGCGGCTCCGCCCTTGATCCCGAAGACCGGGCCCAGGGACGGCTGGCGGATCGTCACCGCGGCGCGCCGGCCGATCTTGTTCAGGCCCTGCGCGAGACCGATCGTCGTGGTCGTCTTGCCCTCCCCGAGGGGCGTCGGGCTGATCGCCGTGACGACGACGTACTTGCCGTACGGCCGCTCCGACTCGAGTCGGCGGATCGCGGACAGACTGACCTTCGCCTTCGAGGGCCCATAGAGCTCGGTCTCGTCGGGCCGAAGGCCGAGCTCCGCGGCCACCTCCAGGATCGGCCGCGGCGCGACGGACCGGGCGATCTCCAGGTCGCTCGGGAATCCGGTGGTCTTGGTCACGGGCGGCTCGCCGCCATCGTGCCGGCGGTCTCGTCCGCGGCCCGGACAGCTTCCCCGGCGGCCGCGGCCCGCGCTCCGCCCTCGCGACGAGATGCCGCCCGACGGGGAGCGCCTCCCTCACGACCCGCCTCGCGCCGAGCCTGGGCGGTTGCCGCCCGGAGGAGATGCGTCATGAGCAGGGCGTTCGTGACGGGGCCCACGCCCCCCGGCACCGGCGTGAGCGCGGAACACACCTCGGCCGCGCTCGCGGCGTCGACGTCCCCGACGATCTTGTCGCCGACGACGTTGATGCCGACGTCGACCACGACGGCGCCGCGCTTGAGCATCGATCCCGTGATGAGGCCGGGCCGGCCCGCGGCCACGACGACGATGTCCGCGGCGCGGAGTGTCCCGGCCAGATCGCGGGTCTGCCGGTGGCAGACCGTGACCGTGGCGTTCTCGCGCAGCAGGAGCAATGCGGCGGGTTTCCCGACGATGTTCGAGCGTCCCACCACGACGGCCCGACTTCCGGCGATCTGGATGCCGGACCGACGGAGGATCTCCACCGCGGCCTGTGCCGTCGTCGGGAGGAAGCCCTCGTAACCGACGACGAGGCGACCGGCGTTGAGGGGATGGATCCCGTCGATGTCCTTCGCCGGATCGAGCACGTCTGTGACGGTCGTGAGCGGGATCCGCCTCGGCAACGGCATTTGGACGATCACGCCCGCCACTAGGGGATCCTCGTTGAGTGCCACGATCGCGTTCCGCAGCCGGGCGGCCGATGCACGTCCCGGCATCTCGACGAGCCGGCCGGAGATGCCGAGGCTGCGGCACGTGCGGAGGATCTGCCGGAGGTAGACCGCGGAGGGAGCGTCCCGGCCCACGAGGACGACAGCCAGGGTCGGCGCGTATCCGTGCCGCCGGCGGAAGGCGGCGACGTCGGTTTTCACGGATGCCTTGAGCTCGGCGGCGATCGGCGCGCCCGCCAGCCAGCGCACCTCGTGGCCTCGGCGGGTCATCGGGCGCCATCGACGGCGTGGGCGGGAACGTCGATCCCGAGAGGCTCGCGCGCGAGGCGGGAGGCGACGACCTCGCGGGTGCGATCGGCCAGCTCCTGGACCTCGTGGAGGAGCGCGTCGACCTGTTCGGTCATCTGGGCGGCCACGGCCTCGTCATCCATCGCCGGCAGGTTGATGAGGACGTTTTCGGCCGCGCCCCGCGCCGCCGCCTCGCCGAGGTTGGCGGCGACTGCGAGGTCGCTCGAGGCGTTGGCGTTGCTCCGGCCGGCCAGCGATTCGGCCGCGGCAACGAGCTCGCGGCACGCGGCCACGCACCTGAGTGGGACCTCGGCGGCAGACCTCGCCGCGGCGCCCAGGGCGGCGGACCGAGATGCTCGCTCCGCATCGGTCACGCGGGGCAACCGCATCGCCGCCGCGAACCGGCCGTACGCGATCGAGTCCTCGTCAGCGAGCGTCAGGAACTGGTCGGCGAGCCGTTTCCCTTCGGCGCCCGCTCGCGCGTGCGTGCCGGCGTGGGCCGCGTAGCGCGGCCGCCCCTCGGAGAGTGCCGCCACCATTGCGACGAGGGCCGCCCCGATGGCACCGGCCACAGCCGATGCGCTGCCACCTCCGGGGACCGGATCGGACGAGGCGAGCAGCCGGATGAATGCCCCAATGGTCATGTCGCGGAAACGCGCTGAGCCGGCGTCGACCACGCCGCCGATTGTAGGCTGGCGTCACCGGCGGCCGCCGAGGACGTTCGCTCGGACGCACGAGCATCCGAGAACGCGAACCGGGGCGAGCGCGGTACCGGCGCACCCGCCCCGGCAGCGTGGCCGGGCCCGGCCGGGCCGGAGGAGTGCCCGACCGAGTCCGTCGCGGATGTGGGCTACGCCGCTCGGCGTTCCTCGTCGAGCCCGTCGATCGTCCAGCGCCGCGTGCGGTGCTCGAACGCGAGCGCGAGTCGCGCCCGAGACGTCTCGACCTCGAACACCGTCCGCGGGCCGACATCGACCGCGTACGCCGACGTCTCGTCCCGAACGAGCGCCAGCGACGTGACTGACAGGCGCTCGTGGCCCCACGTGATCTCCCGCGGGCGACCGTCGAGCCAGTCCGTCCTGACGCGGACGGGAACGGGCTCGACGCGGATCATCGCCATGGTTGGGCTCCTTTCCGGAGGCTGCGATCCGCCCGACGGCCGGGGCACTGGGTCGTGCGGACAGAACGAATGTTCGATTCAGCCGAATGCTAGACCGAACACATGTTCGATGTCAAGCATCGGGGGCAGCCTCCCGCGGCACCGTGCCACCTGTCTGTCACAGCCGAAAAGGAGTCGCCCGGCAGCCTCCGAATGCCCGCTGGAGACCACCGCCTACTTGCCGGTGGCCGAGCTCAGGACGCCCTTGAGGTCGAGCAGGAACTGCTGTCCGCCGGGAACGAGCATGACCTGGACCTTGTCGACGATCTTCTGGATGTACTGGTACTGGAGCACCTTGTCGGTCAGCGAGGCGTTGATGAGCTGGTTCGCCTGCTGCTGGCCCTTCGCCTGCTCGATCGTGGCCTGCGCCTGGCCCTTCGCGGTGACGACGTTGGCGTCGGCCTGGCCCTGGGCGGCCGCGACCGCCTGCTGCGCCTGGATCTTCTTCTGCTCGAGCACCTGCTGTTCCGTCTGGACCTGCTGCTGGGCGACCTGCTTCTGCTCGATCGCCTGCTGGAACTCGTCCGAGAACGCGATGTTCGCGATGTAGATATCGTCGACGACGATGTGGTACTGGGCGAGGTTCGCGGCGAGCTGCTGCTTCGCAAACGAGCGGATCTCGTCGCGCTTGGCGAGGATGTCGTTCACCGAGTAGTCGGGAACGACGGTCTTGATGAAATCGTTGAAGGCCGGGTCGATGATCTTCGAGGCGAAGTCGGTCCCGACGCGCTGGTAGAGGTCGGACGCGAACTGGCCGTCGATGTGGTAGTTCATCGTCCCCGTCAGCCTGACCGTCTGCAGCTCGCGGGACGCCGCGTCGATCTCCTGGAACTGGTGCGGCTGGACGCGCGTGTCGACGTTCACGACCTGCTGGACGACCGGGATGATGGCGTGCAACCCGGGCTGCAGGGTGCCCTCCTGGACCTGCCCGAAGTTCGTGACGACCCCGACCGAGCCGGCGGGCACCTGGACGAGCGGGTCCGCCAGGCCGAGCACGATGAAGAGCGCGCCGAGGACGCCGAGCACAGCAACGCGGCCGACGCCGACGCGCGGCGGGTGATCGCCACGGTACGCGCGTGCCGCCTCGCGCGCGAGGACGAAGCTGGCGACCCCGATCCCGATGAGCACGAGCCCAAGGGCGATGAAGATGACGCTGAACACGGGCCGATCCTCCATGTGACGGCGTCGCCGACCGGCGACGATCCCTCCGGACAACCGACGCCAGCATGGCAGAGGGCGTTACCGCCGAGATCGGTGGCGCCGGTCAGTGCTCCTCGGACGCCCGCGGTCGCCGGTGCTCCGCGGCGGTCATCGGGTCGCGTTCGAAGGGAGCCGGCAGGCCCGTGCCGAGCAGCCTCGCCCGGGTCACGGCACGCTCGCCGAACCGCCGCCGGATCTCGTCCTCCGCCTCGACCAGTCGGCGACCTCGTTCCTCGCGGCCGGTGCCGATCCCGTCGCCGGAGAACAGCGAGAGCTGATCGCGCTGGCCGAGGTTCGAGGCAGTGACGCCGAGAAGGCGCACGCGAAGGCCGCGCACCTCGGGCCGGGCCAGCTCGAGCGCAGCCCGCCAGATCGGCTCGGTCAGGTCGGTGGGGTCGGGCAGCGTCCGCTGGCGGGTGACGGTCCGGAACGCCGAGTCGCGGATCTTGACGGTGACGGTCGCGGCCTTCACTCCGGTCGCTCGCAGGCGCCCGGCAACCCCTTCCGCCATCGCCAGGAGGGTGCGCTCGATCACCTCCGGGTCGCTCGTGTCGATGTCGAACGTGTGCTCGTGACCGATCGACTTGGCCGGCGCCCGGTCGGCCACCGGATCCGCGTCCAGGCCCCGCGCACGTGCCGCCAGGGCAGCGCCGTTCTTGCCGAACCGCCGCTCGAGGAGGGTCGCGTCGAGGGACGCGAGTTCGCCGATCGTCATCACCCCGAGCTCCCGCAGGTCGTCGGCCATGCGCGCCCCGACGCCCCACAGCCGGGTGATCGGGAGTGGCGCGAGGAACGCAGCCTCGTCGCCGGGCGGCACGACGACGAGCGCATCCGGCTTGCGCAGATCGGACGCCACCTTCGCCACGAGCTTCGTCGTCGCAACACCGACCGAGGCGGTCAGCGCGAGCTCGTCCGCGATCGCGGAACGGATCTGACGGCCGATCGACTCGCCATCGCCGAACAGCGCCTGGGATCCCGTGACGTCCATGAACGCCTCATCGATCGAGACCGGCTCGACGCGCGGCGTGAACCGGCGAAGGATCGTCATCACCTCGCTGCTGACGGCGAGGTACTTCGCGCCGTCCACCGGCACGAACACCGCGTTGGGACAGAGCGCCGCGGCGGTCCGCAGCGGCATCGCCGAGCGCACGCCAAAGACGCGCGCCTCGTAGCTGGCGGTCGAGACGACGCCGCGATCCGTGGGCCCGCCGCCCCCGACGATCACCGGCCGGCCACGCAGCTCCGGACGATCGCGTTGCTCGACGGCCGCGAAGAACGCGTCGAGGTCCACGTGCAGGATCACCGGCAGGGTCACCCGCTTATCATCGCGCCACGATGACGGACGGGGCGGATCGGCCGCCGAGCCACGAACGCGCCGACCCATCCACCGATCGACCCTCTGCCCCAACGTCAGGACGCCTGCGCCGAACCCTGCCCGAGGGCTCGTCCGCGCGTTCGATCGCGGACTCGATCACGAGGCGCCTCGCGCCCGACACTCGGCTCGGGACGGCGTTCGACCGCTGGGTCATCCCCATCGCGCTGTTCGTCGTCGCCTGGATCGCGTACGCGTGGATCAACCATGGCCGGACGGCCTTCCTCGACTACTTCGTCCCGCTTGCGGACGCCTTCCTCCACGGCCAGCTCGGCCTGACCGAGTCGGCGTCCTACCTCAACGAGCTCGTGCCGAGCAGCACGGGCCTGTACTACGTCGTCTACCCGCCGGCGCCGGCGATCGTGCTCCTGCCACCCGTCGCGATCTTCGGCCGTGACTTCCACCAGGAATACGCCTCGATCCTCATGGGCGCGTTCAACGTGGCGATCGCGTCGTGGATCCTGCGGGGCATGGGCGCGACGCGCGGGTTCCGCGTCGTCATGTCGCTCGTGTTCGGATTCGGCACGATCGTCTGGTACTCGGCGACCGTCGGAACCTCCTGGCATTTCGCCCATGTCTGCGCGACCTTCTTCATGCTGCTCGCGATCCGCGCATGCCAGCTCGACGCCCGCACCGGACTCATCGGCCTGCTCTTCGCGGGGGCGGTGCTCTCGCGGCTGCCCGTGGCCATGGCCGCGCCGTTCTTCGTGGCCTACCTCGTCGACCGTCATCGCCGGGAAGCGACGGGCGACCGCACGGTGTTCGGGGAGCTCGGCGCGGAGACCCCGCCCGTCTGGCGCTCGCGCATCGACCTCGGCCGCCTCGTGGAGCTGGGCGCCCCCTGGGTCGCGGGGATCGCCGTGCCGGTCATCGCGTATCTGATCTACGACAGGCTGCGATTCGGGTCGCCCTTCGAGAACGGCTACGCGCTCATCCCCGGGCTGCTCCAAGAGGAGCAGTTCAAGCACGGCTTCTTCAGCGTGTACAACATCCCGCGCCAGCTGTACGCGATGTTCCTGTCGATGCCCGTCCAGGTCGAGAACTTCCCCTGGGTCAAGTCGCGTCCTCTGGGCGGGCTGAGCATCGTGCTGACGTCGCCGATCTTCCTGTGGGCGATCAAGGCCCGCCGGCCCGACTGGTTCGGCGTGGGCACCTGGGCATCGGTCGCGCTCATCCTCATCCCGGTGCTCACGCACGCCGACCCCGGGGGAGCCCAGTTCGGCTATCGGTACGGCCAGGACATCTACCCGTTCCTGTTCCTCCTGACCGTTCGCGGCCTGGGCGGACGGATCGGCTTCGAGGCGTGGCTGGCGATCGTCGCCGGGTTCGTCGTCAATGCCTGGGGGATGGCCACCGCCTACTACGACTCGTGGTACCGATGACGGCGCCCGGCGAGCCACCGGCCTGAGCGGCGCGATGCACAACGGCCGCCGGACGGCGCTGGTCCTCGTCGCGCTCTTCGGATCCGCGTTCCTCGTCCGACTGCTGCTGGCCGTCGTCATCCTTCCGAACGGCGGCCACCGGACCGACATCCAGGTGCTCACGCTCTGGGAGCAGCAGCTCCACGACCACGGTCTCGCCGCGTTCTACCGTCCCAACGCCGGCTACTTCTCCGACTACCCGCCGTTCTACCTCTACGTCCTGTGGCTGAGCGGCGTGCTCGGCCGGGCGTGGGCTGCGACGTTCGGCGGACCGGCGGTAACGCCCCTGCTGATCAAGCTGCCGTTCATGCTGGCCGACCTCGGCGCGGCGGCCTTCGTCTTCCTGCTCGTGCGACGGTTGTTCGGCACGCGGGCGGCCGTCATCGGGACCGCGCTCTTCCTCTTCAACCCCGGCGTCATCTTCCTGTCGACGGTCTGGGGCTACAACGACGCGATCCCGACGATGATGGTGGTGGCGTGCGTGTGGCTCCTGGTGACCGGCCGGATCGAATGGGCTGCCGTCGCCGCCGTCCTTGCGTTCCTCGTGAAGTTCCAGTACGGGTTCCTCATCCCGATCGTGGCCGTCGTGGGCCTCAAGCGTGACCTGTTCGGCCGGTCGAGCGACCGCGAGCTCGACGGCCAGCCGGATCCGCGCCGGGTCGCGGTCTCGCTCCTCGCGGCGATCCTCACGCTGGCCATCGTCTGCCTCCCGTTCGGGGTCGTCCCGTTCGATCCGGGCAATCCTTCGCGGAGCCTGTTCCACCAGGTCCTTGCGTCGGCGCGGCTGTTTCCGGGCGTCACCCAGAACGCGTTCAACCTGTGGATGAATCCCATCTTCGACGTCGTTCGGGTCGACGCGGCCGGTCAGACCGCCGGCCACGTCGTGGACGACCTGGCGAGGGTCGGGATCGGGAGCCTGACGATCAGTCTGCAGTCCATCGGTGGGCTGCTGTTCATCGGGACGGTGGTGCTTGCGCTCCTCGTCCTCAGGCGGCGCGACGACGGGCTGTCGATCGCCTTCGTCGCCCTCGTCATCGCGGTCGCGTTCTTCGCGTTGCCGACCCGGGTCCACGAGCGATACCTGTACCCGGCCGTCGCCCTCGGGATCCCGTTGGTGTTCGCGTCGGGCCGGGCCTGGCGATGGGTGTACGTCGGCGTGAGCGCGGTCCTGTTCCTGGACGTCTACTGGGTCTACACATTCCCCGTCGGCAACATCGGGCCCGGCCGCGGCATCCTCGCCTGGACGGTCTTCTCGCCGGCCGGGATCTACCTCCTCTCGTTCGCGACGGTCGTCTCGATGGCCTGGCTCGTCCTGCGCTCGTTGGACCCCGTGCGTCTGCCGTGGGGCCGCGTGCTGCCGTCCGACGCGGCGGCGAACGCGCTCGCGGCTCGAATGGAAGACGGGGCGCGACCAGCCTGGCTGCGAGGACGCGGCAGAGGTGGCGGCAGAGGCGTCGCCAGAGGCGTCGGCGAGGCCGTCAACCGCCTGCGCGACGCGCCCGCGCGGCTCCTCGGCCGGTTGCTGGCAACCGAGGACTGGCTCCGCGGCCGTGCCCCGGACAGTGGCCGCGCGATCGGCGCCATCGCCTTTCTCAGCCTGGGTGCGGCCCTGATCGCCGCCCAGGTCGGCGTCGTCCCCGGCAAGTGGCTCTGGAACCTCGACATGCCGAAGCTCGACTTCCCCCTGGCGCAGATCTTCCATGACGCCCTGGCGAGCGGCCGCCTGCCGCTCTGGAACGACAACCTGGGCCTCGGCTTCCCGCTCTACGCGGAGGGCCAGATCGGTGCCTTCTACCCGCCGAACTGGCTGATCTTCCAGCTGCCGCCGCTTGCGGCGCTCGACGTCACGCGGGTCGTCCACCTCGGCCTGGCCGGCACGGGCGCGGGCATGCTCGCCCTCCGCCTGACGGGTTCGCGAGCCGGCAGCCTCGTCGCGGCGCTGTGCGCCGTCCTCGGCGGCGCGATCGCCACGAAGCTCGAGTGGCACAACCTCGTCGCGGCCTACGGCTGGATGCCCTGGGTCCTCGTGCCGCTCGTGCGGCGACCGGGGCCGACGCGGGTGGGCCTCGTCCTCGCCGGGGTCGCCTGGGGGATCCAGGCGCTCGCGGGCCATCCGAACACGTGGCTCCTCACGGGGCTCGCGGCCGCGGTCCTCATGGTCGCGACGCGGCCGCGCCGGGTCACGCTGCCCCGCGTGCTCGGGTTCGGTCTCCTGGGGGCGGCGGTCGGAGCCGTCCAGCTCATCCCGAGCGCGATCCTGACCACGCTCTCCGTGCGCAGCCTGGCGCTCTCGGCGAGCGACCTCTTCGCGAGCGCCGCGACCCCGTTCGACATCCTGGGCTTCGGATTCGGCAACCCGTTCGTCCAGGCCGGACCGGATGGCGCGTGGAACCTGGCGACGGGGTGGTACCCGGACGGGTCGTTCGCCCTCCTCGAGGCGGGGGCGTACGTCGGCCTTCCGGTGCTCGTCTTCGCGGCCGTCGGCCTCGCGGCGCGCAGGGCGCGCCCGCTCGTCGTCACGATCCTCGTCATGCTGGCGATCCCGGTCGTCGCGGCCTTCAAGCCCGAGCCGTGGACGGTCATCCCGATCCTCAATGCCCTCCGCTCGCCCGTCCGCTCGTACGTCGTCGTCGCCGTCCTGCTCGGGGTCCTCGCCGCCATCGGGATCGGCCGGCTGGCGCGCCAAGGCCGGGCCGGCGAGAACCACCCGGGCTGGCTCGGGACGGCGGCCCATCGCGCGGAGCTCGCCGTCCAGGTCATGGTCATCGCGTACGCGCTCATCCTGGCCATTGCCCGGGTCCTGCCCGGCACGTTCGAGGAGGCCCTCTTCGCATCGTCGACGTTCCTTGCCCGATCCGACCTGCCCCAGGAGCTGGCAGTCGCGGCGTTGAGCGCCCCATGGCCGCTCGTCGCGGAGATCGCGCTCGGGGTTGGCGCGGTCCTCATCGTCCTCGTTGCCCGGGACCGCCCCGGGATCCGGCGCAGCCTCGCGCTCGCCGCCGTCCTCGTCGCCGCCGCCCCGCTCGCGTTGTTCGGACACGCTCCGAACGGGGTGCATCCGACGCCGGACTTCAGCTCGGCGGACTCGGACTTCGTCCTCAGGGCCCAGGCAACCGCGGCGCATCGCCTGGTGACGATCCACCCACCCGGCTGGTATGAGGGCATGCCCGACCAGCTGGCCGCGGCGGCGGTGCCCGACGTCCGTATGTTCAGTTCGCTCGACCTCCTCGCGAGCGACCAGCTCGTGAAGGACCTGGACAAGTCGGATCAGGCGGAGGCGCTTCGCCGCGCGCTGGGGATCGACGTGGTCGTCACATTCGACACTCCGTGCGAGGGCACGCCGATCGGCCACGTGGACCACCTCGACGCCGCGTTCTGCCGCGACCCGCTGGCGCTCGATCCCCCGTACTGGCTGCCCTCCGCCGACGCCTCGATCGGTGGGGGCGATGGCTCGGGGGCTGCCGATGGTTCTGGGGCCGCCGATGCCTCGGCACAGGCCGGCGGCTCACTGATCCGTCCAAGGGACGCGACGATCGCGCTGCCCGCCGTGCTCGGGGACGCTCGATCGGTGGAGGTCGTCCGCTCCGAGCCCGGGCTGGTCGACGCCGACGTCGACGCCCCGGCGGACGGCTGGGTCTGGATCGATCGCGCCTGGTGGCCTGCCTGGCGGGTCTCGATCGACGGCGCCTCCGTCCAGCCTGCGAGGGCCCTGGGTGGCCTGCTCGTCCCGGTCCCCGCGGGCAGCCACGAGCTCCGCGCCGAGCTCGTGCCCTGGGACGCCGCCCTGGGACTCGGGCTGGGGATCGGCGCCGTCCTGGTGGCCATAGCGTGGGCAGGTGGGTTGTGGTCGGAGGTCGCGGCCAGGCTGCGCCGAGGCTGGCTCAAACGCTGAATGTCGTCGGGCCTGGCTCCGTTCCGTCGCCGTGACAGGGCGGCCGTCGTCCTTGACGGCCGGACGTCGTCCGTGGCTGGCCGGTGATCAGCCTTTCGGCTCGACGACGATCGTGACCTCGGGGGTGAGGCCCGAGTAGACCTTGACCGCGACCTTGTACGTGCCGAGCGACTTCAGCGGCTCCTCGAGGTCGACCTTGTGCCGGTCGATCTCGATCCCCCGCCGTCCGAGCGCGTCCGCGATGTCCTTCGCGGTGATCGAGCCGTAGAGCTTCCCGCCCTCGCCGACCTTCACGCCCATCGTCAGGGTGGTGCTCGAGATCCGGTTCGCCGCGATCTCGGCGTCGTCCTTCTCGCGCTTGCGCTTCTCCTCGCGGCTGGCGATGTCGTGCTGCCACGCTCGATACGCGCCCCCGGCCGCGGGCACCGCCAGGCGCCGCGGGATGAGGAAGTTGAGGGCGTAGCCGTCGGCAACGGCCTTGAGCTCGCCGCTCTTGCCGAGCTTGGGAACGTCGGTGGTCAGGATGACCTTCACGCGGGGGAACCCTCCCTGGAGATCCACGACCGCACTCGCGGCCCGATGCCGGTCGCCTGGACGGCCCTGCCGGCAGCGGCCAGGGCGTCGGGGATCCGCCGGATCGCGCGTCGGACGGGCCTGGGCATGAGGCGCCGGATCTGGGCGACGTCCTGCTCGAAGGCGGCGCGCTCGATGCCCAACTCGTCGAGCTTCTCGTGGAG